>NZ_JAUBOZ010000121.1:6546-21228 GCF_036700475.1 Microcoleus sp. T2B6
CCTGTTCAGAAAAGGCTTATTGACAATACTACAACTCAGTTAAAGCTGACATCTTGCACCATTCTCGATTAACAGGCAAGATGCCTGTTCCACAGGAGATTAATTTTGTTGTGGAACAGGCCGAAAAGCCTGTTCAGAAAAGGCTTATTGACAATACTACAACTCAGTTAAAGCTGACATCTTGCACCATTCTCGATTAACAGGCAAGATGCCTGTTCCACAGGAGAGGAATTTTGTTGTGGAACAGGCCGAAAAGCCTGTTCAGAAAAGGCTTATTGACAATACGGCAAGAGCTGAGTTAAAACCGACAAGGCAAGAATTCTAATTTTGACACTAATCTTACTTTAGAGAGTCCACTAATTTCTCAACTCGTGATTTAATTTCATCTCGAACGCGGTGAAAAGTTTCGATGGGTTGTCCGTCGGGATCGTCGAGTTGCCAATCTTCAAACACTTCTCGCAATACCCACGCTTCGGGTAAATTCACGCCGCAGCCACACAGAGAAATTACTGCATCGTAGTCTTCTGCATTGAATTCGTTTAATGGGTTTGATGTTTGATCGGTGATATCAATGCCGATTTCTGACATGACTTGAATTGCTGTCGGATGAACTCTGCTTGATTCTAACCCGGAACTGGTGACTCCAATCTTGCCGGCTCCGATGGTTTTAGCGAATCCTTCTGCCATTTGCGATCGGCAGGAGTTTCTTTTGCAAACAAACATTACTTTTTTCATGGTTTTTGTTGGTTGTTAGTTGTTAGTTGGTGGTTGTTAGTTAGATGTTTCAAGGGCGCGATTTGCTAGTGCGATCGTCTCTTTAGCGGCTTGTTCCTTGCGTTCGCTGTAGCGATCGGTCAAATAGTCGGTTTGCTCCCGCAACAGCAAGGTAAACTTGTACAGTTCCTCCATTACGTCGATCGCGCGATCGCGATAAGGCGAATCCTTCATCGTCCCATCATCGTTAAACTCCTGATAAGCCTTAGCAACCGAAGACTGATTCGGAATCGTAAACATCCGCATCCAGCGACCCAAAATTCTCAAAGTATTGACAGCATTAAAAGACTGCGAACCGCCGCTAACTTGCATCACCGCCAAAGTTCGGCCTTGAGTCGGTCTGACGGCCCCAATATTTAAAGGAATCCAGTCAATTTGATTTTTCATAATGCCGGTAATATTGCCGTGCATTTCTGGACTCGACCACACTTGACCCTCCGACCACAGGCTCAATTCCCGTAATTCTTGAACCTTCGGATGCGTATCGGGAACGCTACCATAAATAGGCAATTCTAGAGGATTAAAAAACCTAACTTCGGCGCCGAAGCCCTCAATAATTTTCGCCGATTCTTCCGCCAACAAGCGACTATAAGAACGCTCTCTTAAAGAGCCGTATAGGAACAAAATTCTCGGTTTGTGCGTAAAATTTGCCATAATGCTTTCACTTAAAATCCCGAAATCCGTTAGATATTTCCCGATAAACTGCGACTGCTAATTGTGCTCCCCAAATAGGAGCAACCCAGTAAACCCAGTGGTGTTCCCAAATGCCACCAACTAAAGCCGGGCCTAGAGAGCGTGCCGGATTCATACTCGCTCCGGTAATCGGCCCCATAAATGCAGCTTCTAACCCTACAGTTAACCCAATTGCTATCCCGGCAAAGCCGATGTGAGCGCGTCTATCAAGTCCTGAACCGAGGATAACAAACATTAAGATAAAGGTCAAAACAGTTTCTAAAATTAGAGACTGCAACCAGTTACCATTGAGAGGGATAGTTGCACCGAGATTTGCTACTTTTCCTAGGGTAATTAGCAGCACTTTAGAAGCTGCGATTGCACCCGCACACTGCCCTAAAACGTAAGGCAAAACTTTGTATTTTGGGAAAAAACCGCTCGCCCAAAACCCTAAAGTTACGGCCGGATTAAAGTGTGCACCGCTGATGTGTCCTAGGGCGTAAATCATCGCAGTTACTACTGCACCAAATACAAAACTGATGCCTAAATGAGTTACGGAACCCGCGCTAGTTTTGTTAACCATCACCGCACCGGTGCCTGCAAAAACCAAAATAAATGTACCTAGAAATTCGGCGATCGCCTCTCGCCTGCAATCTGGCCGAGCACAACCTAACCTCTGACCTGTTGCATCCATCGCTCTCAACTAATTTGTTCCATCCCATCATATCAATAAAATTTGATATGTCAATCATCAAAATAGCCATATCAGTATTTGAGTGATTAAGAAATGTTGATGGGTTAACCCGCGTCGGAACAAGGGCGCGCCGGCAGGATCTGGCAGAAGCGGCGGTATTCGGCGAGGTACTGTTCGAGGGCGACAAACTGAGCTAAATTGAGGCTGTAGTAAATCCAGCGGCCTTCTTGGCGGCTGCGGACTAAACCGGCTTCTTTTAGGGTTTTGAGGTGGAAAGAGAGTTTAGGCTGAGGGACAGAAAGTCGATCGCACAATTCGCACACGCACAACTCCTGTTCCCGCAGCAACTCCAAAATCTGAATCCGCAGGGGGTCAGAAAGAGCGTGAAAGCCAGCAGCAATCAATTTATCTGCAACAGGAGGTGCGCTCGGAGAATTTTTAACCATAAATTACCCTTAAATTTTTATTCAAAAACTCCCGGCGCGATTTCTTATTTTTACCGTTAGATTTCATAAAGTTATTCTTTGATGGCAATCCCCAATCAACTGCGAACTCATTCTCTTCTCTTCTAGGACTAACGATTAATTCTCTTACCGATGCAACACCCAGTAAACGCCGCCGCTGATTACCGCAGCAATTGGCAAGGTCAAAATCCATGATAGTAGAATCTGATAGAAAACGCGCACGTTAGCTTTTTTGGAAATCAATCCTACACCAAAGATTGAACCTACCGAAACATGGGTAGTAGAAACTGGAAGTCCATAGCGACTGGCAGCAATAACTAAAAATCCCGTCACTAAGTTGGCCACCAGCCCTTGACCGGTATTCATTGCTGTAAGCTTTTTGCTCATTGTTTCGGCCACTTTTCTAGCATTCAACAAACCGCCGATCGCCATTCCCAAACCTACTGCTAAACTTCCCCACTGAACTGATATTGATTGACCGACTAACATGAGCGAAACAATTTTCGGAGTATCGTTCAATCCTCGGGCAAAACTGACAATTCCCGCACTCATAAAATGGCAAAGATCTACTAACTTTTGGCTGGGAATTTGTAAGAAATTTCCCAAATACCTTTGCGTGCATTTATCTAGAGAATCGACCGCCACATCAGCGGTTGTGATGCACTTCAGTATGTTAGTTGCATCGGGCTGGGGAATGGGAATAATCTGTTGAATTTGACCAGCGCAAATACACCATTCTTTCTGGATTCCTAAATAAACTCGCAGGTAGCGAGACAGCGCATAAATTAAAGCTCCTAATATAATCGCAATCATGGGACTCAGCAACAAAGGCATTAGAAAACTTTTCTGCAATGCTGTAAAATTAACTTGAGTACCAATTGCTACTAAACCTGCACCGACAAGCGCACCTGTAAGACCGTGAGTTGTGGAAATAGGGAATCCAGTTAAGGTAGCAAGAATAACGGTTAAACCCGCAGCGATCGCGACTGCCAAATGAAAATCTGTGCCATTGGCGATCTCGTCTGGAACTAGCCCTTTTCCCGAAAAGCTTTTTACCAGGGTTTCTGCTAGAAAAATAGAAAATACTGAACCTGCAAAAGTTGTGATCGTTGCCCAACCAATTGCTGTTTTATAGTTCGTCGTCTGACTGCCAAACAGTGTCGCTACGCCTTTAAAATTATCATTAGCACCATTGCAGTATGCTAAAAAAAAGGTGGCGATAAATAGCCCAATAATTAACATTCTCTTACTCAGAATAAGTATGGTTTATTTGAAACAGTTTTTGGTCGGGCCCCCTACAGCACCGAATTTGATTGTATAGACACAGTTGCCTAAAATAAAATAATGAAAATATTAAGATTTCTTTTTGTAATAGGTGAGCGATCGCATCTTAATCTCGCGCAACATGGGCGCGATATTGAACGATACTATAATTAAGGCTCGGCGATCGCTTCCGGTACGCTCAACTCACCCATTCACTTCGGATTCTGTACCCTTGCCGGCACATCTGTCAGTCCGGCCTTTTGCATCAGCGAAATCACCCCTATAGATAGAATTCCCCCAATAATTGCCCCCACAACTACCAGGATGATAAAGACTTTTTGCAGAGTTTTTTTAGTAGCTGGGTGGTACTGTTTCGGCAATGCTTCACCTTGCTCGTCAACTTCTTGCTCCAAGGGGTCTAGCGGATTGGAGGGATTTGAGTTAAAGGGATTGGGCGCTTGATTCATGGCTGGCTTTGGTTAAAGGAGATCAACAACTATTTTAACTTGCGATTTAGCCTCGCAGCTTAAATAATACATTCTGGTTTTACTGAATACTCTATAAATTTTATTAAGATTGCTAAAATACGGATTAACCCGGTTTATTCAATAAACCGGGTTTTTCAACATACTAAAAGTTTTATGTCACGCTTCTGCTTTTGACAGCCGATCGAGAGAAATTGTTGCCGCCTTAGATACTTGAGAATTACTATCTTTTTCTAAGTATTTTAAAGCCGAAACGCTCTTAATACTCGGCAAATTGCCCAAAGCTTCAGCCAGCCTCTGGCGGATCAGCCAATCTTCCGACTGAGCAAAATTGAGGATGCGATCGATCGCCCCAATTTCCTTAATTTCCCCCAAAGCCGAAATTGCCGCCTGCTGGATCACCACTTGCTCGCTGTCGAGAGCTTTTAGCAGCACGTCGCGGGCCCGGGGATCTTTGAGATTCCCCAGAGAAACAGCAGCGCTGAAGCGCACCAGCCATTGAGTATCTTCGTAAAAAGCCCGCACCAAAGCATCAAAAGCTCTGATATCTTCGAGATAGCCCAGAGCACCCGCCGCGTCAGCGCGAATGCCGTAATCCGGGTCTGTTTCTAGCAATTTGACTAGAATAGGATAGCATTCTGCTGTCGGTTTGACCCCAAGAGCAAACACAGCCATCGATCGCACCTGCAAACTTTCGTCGTTCAACACCTTTTTAATCAAAGGCACCGCCTCTGCTGCAGGCACATTCCGCAAGTTGGCCAAAGCCACCATTCGATCGGCGGAATTTTGGCTTTCTAACTTGGCTGCAATTTGCTCTAAGCTTAAAGTTGTCATTATGCCTAATTATTGTAGTAAAACTTTACATTCGGGTTATTTTGATTATAGGGGAGTCTCAGGATAAAAGCAGGTCGTAAAAACCGCCCAAGGATTTGAAATGAATGAGATTGCGGATTATTTCCATTAATCTGAAGCTCAGATTAATGGAAATAATCAATTAGAAAGTCTATTATTTAAGTCGCAAGCACAGGCGAGGTGTTACACTATATCGGATAATCCCTGGACTTTATTGTACATTGCTTAACAAAGCAACAAAAAACTTTTCGTTTCTCCCCACAAAAAATTATGATTGTCGTTGAAAGGCATTACATAGACCGGCAGCATCAGTTTTTTCAACAGTTTGATGACTTATCGTTCCTGTTCAAAAATCTCTACAATCATGGTAACTATTACATGAGGGAACACTTTTTTAACTCTGGGTCTAAAGTTGGCGCTACCCGGAGTATAAAACAGTTATATGCCATCCTAAAACCCACAGCCGACTATAAATCCTTACCTGCTAAAATTAGCAATCAAGTTCTCAAACAAGTTATTCACGATTGGGAGGCTTGGAAAAAGTCAATAAAGGCTTATTACCGAGATATCCATCAATTTTCATCCCCCCCCCGAATTCCTAAATACAAACATAAAACCTGTGGACGTAACTTGTTAATTTATGATAACCAATCGATAGGACAAAGGGGGAAAAATAAAAATAATGGGCTACTTCATTTATCTCAAAGTGACATAATAATTGCTACAAAAGCCCAAGATGTCATAGAGGTAAGGATAGTTCCTGCCACAGCGACCTACGTTGTTGAGGTTGTTTATGAAAAGCCTGTAACGTTGGTGGATTTAAACCCCCAACTCATAGCAGGTATAGATTTAGGGATTGATAACCTCGTCGCTTTAGCATCAAATAAGCCAACATTTACTCCAACTCTCTATGATGGAAAATATCTCAAATCAATCAATCAAGGTTTCAATAAGCGCCGAGCATTTTTACAGTCAAAACTTGAGAAAGGGAAATATACCACACCTCAAATCCAGCAAATCACCTTTAAGCGAAACAAGCGAGTTGAAAACTATCTTCATCAAACCAGCAGTTTGATAGTCAAGCGGTTGGTGGACGCTCAAATCGGGAAGTTAGTTATTGGCAAAAATGTGGGGTGGAAACACAATTTACAATTAGGAAAAAAAACGAATCAGACGTTAGTAGCAATTCCTCACGCCAAGATCATAGAAATGATTACTTACAAAGCTGAGTTAGTGGGGATAAAGGTAACAGTTACAGAAGAATCTTATACAAGTAAGTGCAGCTTTTTGGATTTAGAGCCTGTCGGTAAGCAAGAGTCTTACCAGGGTAAGAGAGTTAAACGTGGGTTGTTTCGGTCGGGTAATGAAACGCTGATTAATGCTGATGTGAATGCAGCATTAAATATGATTAGAAAAGTAAACGGAAACTCACCCTTTGAGGAGTGCAGCAACCGTATAGAGGTGTTTGCAGTTTCACCTGTACGGGTTTCACCTGTACGAAAAGAGCCACAAAAAATCCGGTAATGTCAAGTATTGCCCGGTTTTTTGTGAACTGTTTCTGCCGTTCCCTAAGGCTTTGCCCGATCGTTAGCCGCCCTCTGACAACCTGCAATCCACTATGCCGTTCTACCACCCACCCTTTTACTCCTCAGCCTTAGAACAAGCGATCGATCGCTACCCCCTCACTGCCGGGCCAGAAACTTCCTTAGCAGTGGCGATCGCCCTGATGAGTCAGTTGCGAAACAGTTGTCCCCTAGTCAAAACACCTGTACCCTCAGACCGGGGGGGGATGACCGAAACATCCACGCCGGAAAAGGTGCGGGCCCGCTGCGTGTTCGTCGTGCAGAACCAGCAGACTATTACCACAGGCAACTTATCCGACAACCCCAGTCGCGGGCTGTTAATCGGCATATTAACTCCCGCCGACTTAGTGAGGCTGATAGCTTCTGGCACAATAGACAACCAGCACAAAGTAGCCCTGCACAAAATACCAATTTCCGAAGTGATGTCCCCGGTGTCGGTCTCCCTCACAGAATCCGATGACCAAGACGTGTTTACCGCCTTATCCTTATTTCGCCAGCACAAGATTCGCTATTTGCCGATCGTCAATCAATTTCGGCACTTGGTAGGAGTGCTGACACGGGAAAGAATTCGCCAAGTATTGCAACCTTCAAACATTCTTAAATTGCGGCGGGTAGCAGAATTAATGACTACGCCAATTACAGCGCCCCACACCGCCTCGCTGCTGACCATAACCGAACTGATGTCAGAGCATCAAGTCAGTTGCGTAGTGATTACAAAAAACAAAGAATTAACAATGGAGAAGCCCAAAGATGACTATACCTCCATTTTTCACTATTCCTTTCACCAACCCCTGGGAATTATTACCGAATATGACATTGTGCAGGCACAGTTTCTTGAACTAAATTTCAAGCAAACCCTAGCTCAAAAAGTCATGAGAACTCCCCTGCAATTTCTTCAACCTTCCGATTCCCTATGGACGGCGCACAAAGAAATGCAGCAGCAACAAGTGCAGCGGTTGGTCGTGTGCGGGGGGCGCGGAGAACTGTTGGGAATTATTACTCAGACCAGCTTGCTCAGAGTCCTCGATCCCACCGAAATGTACCGAGTTGTCAAACAGTTGCAGCAGTCGGTTTATCAATTGCAAGCCGAAAAAGTGGAACTGTTGCAAAGCCGCAACGCCAAACTGGAACAGCAGGTGCGGGAACGGACTGCAAAACTCCACGAACAATTGCAGCGCGATCGGCTGTTAACTCACATTTCTTTGCGGATTCACCAATCCTTAAACCTCGAAGAAATTCTCAACGCCAGCGTCGATGAAGTCCGCCAAGTTTTGCAAGCTGACCGAGTAGCAATCTTGCATTTAGAACCCAGTAATTACGGCATTGTAGTGGCAGAATCCGTTGCCGAAAATTGGCCTTCAATCTTGGGAGAAATCATGCCGCATAATATTTGGCAAGAATCTGCTTCCGTGGTCGAACAGGAAATTTATGCGGTTCCGGATCTCGACCAAGCCTGTTTGAGCGCCGAAAAATATGCGCGGTTCCAGCAAGCGCAAATCAAAGCTTATTTGATTGTACCAATTTTGCAAGACGGCAATTTGTGGGGGATGATGTGTGTTCATCAGTGTTCCAAATCCCGTCAGTGGCAGCCTTCGGAAGTGGATTTGCTGCTGCAACTGGCAACTCAAATCGCGATCGCCATTCAGCAAGCCCAACTCTATCAGCAAGTCCAAAATCTCAACACCGACCTCGAACGCCAAGTCCAAGAACGCACCGCCGAATTGCAGCAAAAAGTTCACGAACTCCAGCATTTAAACGTCCTCAAGGATGAATTTCTCAGCACAGTTTCTCACGAACTGCGGACGCCTTTAGCTAATATAAAAATGGCTATTCATATGCTGCGAATTTCTCCCACACCAGAGCGGCGCCAGATTTATCTAGAAATTTTAGAAACAGAATGTACTAGAGAAACAGATTTGATTAATGCTTTGCTAGATTTGCAGCGGCTCGAAGCTGCAACTTGTCCGATCGACCTCGAACCAGTAAACTTAGAAATCTGGCTGCCTACTATTATCGACCCGTTTTACACCCGGGCCCACGACCGCCACCAGGATTTGCGAGTAGAGTGCGATCGCCACCTCCCCACGATCAGTTCCAACCGCGCTAGTTTGGGACGAATTTTAGCCGAGCTCCTCAACAATGCCTGCAAATATACTGCCAATAACGGCGAAATTTTTCTGAAAGTTGAGTGCAAAAACGGAGACTGGGAACAAGGAGGACAAAGGACAAATTCGCGACAAGCAAGTGCTGTGGCTTCAGAAATCCAATTTACACTCAGCAATCAATCGTCCATTTCCAGAGAGGAATTGCCTCGAATTTTTGAGAAATTTTATCGAGTTCCCAACGCCGATCCTTGGAAACAAGGAGGTACAGGTTTGGGTTTAGCTTTGGTTCAAAAACTTGTCGAACAGTTGCAGGGAAAAATTGAGGTTGATAGCAGCAATGGCTGGACTAATTTTATCGTCACATTTCCTACCAACCCGGATGGAAATTAGTCCGCCATCAGTCAATTTGAGATTTGAGATTTGAGATTTGAGACTTGGGCCTAAGAGGTTCGGCAAGCGCGAGCTTCAAGTCGCGCTGAGTCGAACGATTTTAGATTTTCGATTTACTCCACAGACGAATCTGGGAGATTGAACAAGAGTCTAAAATTTTGGGAGTTCCATGAATGCTGTCGGGGGTTGGTATCGATTTTTTGGGGTCATCTTTGTTGGGTATCACTCTTTTTTGGGAGCTAGTTTGCGGATACGAGACGGTGCTGGTGTCAAATTCAAATATTCATTTTTATCTTCAACAACTGATGATCTCGATGCTGCTGAATACTTCTTGCGTTTAGGGGCATGATTCGCAACTGTGCCCAAGCATGGTATGCCAAAATTTTCTAATTGACTGAAAACTTTTTGGACTAAAGAAAAGGGAACCTGGCGAATTGCTACAACCATCAGTATGCCATCGGTGCGCGCCGCTAAAAAATTCGTATCTTTACTGTCCGCCAACGGCGGTGTATCGTAGATAACTAAGTCAAATTTTGCCTGAAGTTCTTCCATTAAATATTGCATCTGAGATGATGCCAGCCGTCTGGCAGTACCAGGCTCCGGGAGACCGGCAGTTAATACAAAAAGATTATCTGCTAGATGCGATCGTTGGATAATTTCATTGGATTCGTTTTTATTGTCGAGCAAGTTGCTCAATCCCTTGACATTAGGGAGTTCCAACAGCAAGTGCAGGCTGGGCGAATGGAAATTTGCGTCTACTAACAGCACTCGCTGACCCGCCAGCGCTGCCACGTGAGCTAAGTTTAAAGCAACCGTAGATTTGCCTTCGCCAACTGTAGCCGAACCAATTGCCAAAGAGCTAATCGTTCGATTTGAAGAAAGAAAGCGGATATTAGTATAAAGAGAGTCAAAAGCTTCTATAAATTCCGCAGCCTTTTTCTTATTACCCTCTTTTCCTTCCAGATAAGCATAGGCATTAGCAATAGAAGGCTGCAATTTTCTAGCATTTTTGTCAAGAGGAATTGCTCCCAGTAAAGGCGCTTCAACCGCATCTTTAACGTCCTCAGCACAGTAGAAAATATTGCGGAACTTTTCAATGAGGATAGCAGCTCCAAGACCCAAAACTAGCGCCCCAACAACTGCCATCACAAATTTGTTTTTAGCTTTCGTGGCAACTGGAATCAGGTTGCCCTTAGCATCTCGCGGTATCTGTGGTTCAGAAATTATTTCCCAAGGGACTTGGCTTTGAGCTGCTTGGACGCGCAGAGTTTCCCGCTGGCTTAAAAGTTGATCGCGGGTGCGGGCGGCTACTTCTAATTGCTGTTGCAGTTCGTTGTAGCGGCGGGCTATGGTGGGGAATTCTGTTGCTTGTCGGTTTAAATTGTTTTTAGTTTGGCTGATTGCCTGACGGCGAGCTTCTAAGACTTCAACTTGGTTAGCAGTATCAACCAATTGTTTAATCAAGCCTATGCGAATAGAATTTTGAAAATTCTGAACTTTAGAATTGGCTTGGGTGCCTACTAAATTTTGCCCCAAAATTCTATCAGTTTGCTGGTTGAGCAAAGCTACTAAATTTGCCCGCTTGCGCTCTAAAGCTTCCACTATAGGGTTAGCAGATTTAAAACGAGCTGTTTCTACAGCAATCTGACCTTCTACTTCCTTAACCTTGGTCAGCAACTCTTTATATTGAGGTTCTTCGCTTAAAGCGGAAGCGGCAATAGCTTCATTTGGTGTAAAATCTAATTGTTTTTGCAAGTTAGCGTACAGCGTTTTCTGTTCTTGCAGTAGCCTTTGAGTTTCTAACTCTAAAGTTTCTACGGTACGAACTTGCTGCATTAATTGCGCGCCTTGTTCTTGAGGATTGGTAATCTTTTGCTGCTCCTGTATCACCTGTAACTCCGATTTCAGCTTGTTTACGCGCTTATTGAGTCCCGGAAGCTGGTCTTCAATAAAAATAACACCTTCACCAATGCGAGTCTTGCGTTCGTCCAGACTGTACTTTAAATATTTCTTTTTAGTTTCTTGTAAAACGAACTCAACTAATTTAGGATCGGTCCCCATGAAGCGAACTTCCAAAATTTTAGTCAGCGTCATCATATCTTCTCCCACCCGCAAAACGACTAATCCTTTTTTAAGAATTTCCTCGGTAACTTCTGGATATCGTTTTTGGACTTGTTTAACAATAGCCGACAGCATCTGAGGACTCTGGAGAATTTGAAGTTGAGTTGCGTAGTCCAAACTAAAAAAATCTCGACTAGGGACTCCCCCCCCATCGCCGCGATTGGCTAGGGCAGAGGGGTCAGCAATTCTGGCCTCCGTTGTCACGGGTTCCACTAGCATCCGAAAATCGGCTTGATATGTTTTCTTGCCTCCCTTGATCTGATAAACAGCTCCAGCCCCTACTATACCTATAATCCCAATAATGATTAGGGCTTGTCGCTGAAAAGTCCTCAACAACGGCTTTAGATTCAATCCTTTCTGAGGCTGCGCGCTTAACTCTTCTCCCTCGTCAACGGAAAATTGCTGCACCTGTCGGCTCTGGTTGCTAATGGGTACGATATGAGCATCCTGTTCTCTTTCCATGTTGACCTCTTTGATATTGTGTAGGTAAAATCAGCTTTCTTCTGCGAGCCTTCGGGTTGATACTTTGAGCATTGGCTTAAGGATATCACACGAAATTATTGGTTGGTCGAACCCACTTCCTTCTAATAGTTCTCACTACTTTCACATAGTATACAAAAATAACTAAATCCCTATGCTATGCCGGCGGCAAAAGTTCTTTTACAACTGGTGGAGAGTTATATCAGACTGCATTTGGCTCTGCTGCGTTGTCCTTGTATTTAGGGTTCCCGGGCGACGAAGCAAACTTTTTCAGGTGTCGCTCAGCTTCGCGACAGGGGGTTCAATAACTTTACCAAACTTTTACAATTGACCCTAACACCTCAGCCGCCGCTTGCGCTGGTATTGGTTTGTCCTCTATGCCATTTTTCGGTTCGCAGTCCACGGCAGAAGCACTTGTTAACTTACCCGCTAACTGATCGGCTAAAAAGTTTTGCATTTCCCATGTAGATATAATTAGCCACATTCAGCAGATTTTTTGTAACGGCAACTAATCGAATCAATTTCCGATAAAAATCTGTTTCTTCTTTTAATTATAAACTTTTTGAGGATCTGGATGACTGATTAAGTATATAGACTTAGTGAGCGTCATACTTATATCACAAACTACTCTCTATAGTGCGCGACAGACATAAAATTTAATAATTTGTGTTCTCAAGCTCGATCGACATCTCGAACAACTCAAGCATTCGGGGTTTTTCTATCGGGGCGGATGGCGCTGGGCGATTTATGTATTTTCATAAAAAAACTAGGTTTCTGGGTTCCGGGGCTATTACTAAAACTATCGCTTTGATTTGTCTTCCGAGCCAACTATAGCAATCCTTTAGGTAAACGCGCAACGGGCTTTTTTGGGAATTAACCGATGCCATAAGAAGATGACACATTGTTAAATAAAAAAAGAGTTAGCACCCGATGGGAGGATTGCTATTGATAGCGCCAGGATTAGCTATTGGGAGTTGTTATTTTGACCTTTTACTAATTGCCAACTACTCCTTATTAGCGCTTACTGCTTTTGCGCTTTTCTTTCTCGCAGTTTCAACAATATTTCTGCATGAACTTCGCGGGTTATGGGATAAAAATAGGTAAGAATCATGCCAGCAATTAAAGCAATGGTGGGCAGTGGCCCGATCGCAAATCGAATCGCAAAGAGCGCAGAATCTGGCTGTACGGGTGCCTGCTGTCCCGGAACGGTAGATAGAAATCCAGCTCCTTCTAATGCTTGACCTACCAACCACAAACCCCCTGCCAATCCGATTTTTTGCAGCAGTACCATAAACGAATAGAAAACCCCTTCGCGTCTTTCTCCTGTTTGCAGTTCGTCGAGTTCAATCACATCCGGTATCATCGACCAAGGTATTAGATAAGCCGTGGAAACTCCGACACCTGCCATGACTGCTAATATGTACATCTGCAATACTTGTCCGGGTTGGAGGAAAAACAGTCCAGCTTGGGCAATAATCCACAAACTCATGCCCATAAAATATACGGCTTTTTTGCCGTATCTCTCGCTGACTTTACTCCAAACAAATAGCATGATTAATGCAGTGCCTTGAACTGCGATCGCAACCAAGCTAAAAACGTACTGTGGCTGTTGCATCCAGTTAACAACAAAGTAGGGAATAATAGTAGCAGTCAACTGCACTCCCAGCCAAGAAAAAAGATAAATTCCAATGACGTACAAAAAAGGGCGATTGCTAAATGCAATCTGCAACTGTTCTTTCAGTGGCAAGGATGTAGAATTATCGAGTTCGGCGTTTTCTAATAGTTGGGCTGCGACGTGCTTGCGAGTTCCCAAAACACACCAGTACAAAGGCAAGACAGAGATAACTGCACAGATTGCACCTAATACTAAATATTGTTGATTCGGGTTCTTTTCAAATACAGCAAAGATAATTAGAGCTAAGATTAATGAAAAGATGCTGCCGCCAATAGAGAAAGCAAATCTAAAACTATTAAGGCTAGTGCGTTCGTTGTAGTCTTGAGTAAGTTCTGGAGTCAGGGCAGTGTAGGGAAGATTGACAGCCGTGTAGGCGGTGTTGAACAAAATGCTGATTGCAACATAGTACCAAAATAACACTGTGTGATCCGTGCTAGGTACTATCCATTGCAATAAGAAGAATATGCCGAAGGGAATGCCACCATATATTATCCAAGGATATCGGCGGCCCCAAGGGTGAGAAGTGCGATCGCTCAAAACCCCCACAATCGGGTCATTTATGGCATCCCAAACCTTGCCAACTACCAAAATATTGCTGGCTAAGCCTGCAGGTAAACCAGCGACATTGGTAAAGAAAACTAGGAGGTAAAATGCCAAAACATTAGCGGTAATTGCCGGGCCGAGGTCGCCGGCACCGTAAGCTAATTTTGTTGAGAGGCTGAGTTTTTTTGTTTTGGGGTTGTCGGCGGCTGGCCGAGGCCCGGAAGTGTTGCTCATAAACTTTGATGTCGGGATTTTTTGGCAGTCACAGTCTTTCCAGTAGGAGTATAACTCGCGCTACGCCCTAATACTAAGTTTTTTGTAGCGATCGGGATTATTCTGAAGACTGGGTAATTGGTAATTGGTAATTTATAGATTTGTTGGGGCGGGTTCACCAACAATAATCGCCCCAAAACAAACAATCTCAAAAACCCGCCCCAACCCAACTTTCCAAGCCAAATGTACGTTCAGATTTACGGTGGGGTGGGGGCGGGTTTTTATAAATTGCAGGGTAAGCTCATCTAATTTAGTATAAATTGTACTTGACAAAAAGACAAATATAAAAAATGTGGTATTTACGTATT
>NZ_JAUBOZ010000122.1:0-21194 GCF_036700475.1 Microcoleus sp. T2B6
GCAAATTCAAGTAGATACCACAACAGCAGGAAATAAAACAGGTCCGCTGGAATTTGTCAATAATGACAGTGATGAAAATCCCTTTAATTTCCCCATAGCGGCCACAGTCACAACCACACCCTTACCAGAAATCCAAGTATTAGACGGAACAACAGATATAGTAGATGGTACTACAAGTACGATCGAGTTTGGTAGTGCATTAATTGGCGGCACTCTCAACAAAACCTTTACCGTCAAAAATCTCGGTACAGCAGCTTTAAACCTCAGCAACCTTACCTTACCAACCGGATTTAACCTAGTCGGAACCTTACCTGCAACTGTCGCCGCTGGCGCGAGTGCTAATTTACAAATTCAAGTAGATACAGCCACAGCAGGAAATAAAACAGGTACGCTGCAATTTGTCAATGATGATACGGATGAAAATCCCTTTGATTTCCCGATTTCAGCATCAGTCACAGCTACACCATTACCGGAAATCCAAGTATTAGACGGAACAACAGATATAGTAGATGGTACTACAAGTACGATCGAGTTTGGTAGTGCATTAATTGGCGGCACTCTCAACAAAACCTTTACCGTCAAAAATCTCGGTACAGCAGCTTTAAACCTCAGCAACCTTACCCTACCAACCGGATTTAGCATTGTTGGAAATTTACCTGAAACAACTGTCGCCGCTGGCGGTACAACTAACCTGCAAGTTCAAGTAGATACCACAGCAGCAGGAAATAAATCAGGTACGCTGCAATTTGTCAATGATGATAGTGACGAAAATCCCTTTGATTTCCCGATTTCAGCATCAGTCACAACCGCACCAACTCCAACTCCAACTCCAACTCCAACTCCAACTCCAACGCCAACACCTGCACCCGTACCCACGCCGACGCCTGCACCCGTACCCACGCCAACGCCTGCACCCGTACCCACGCCGACACCTGCACCCGTACCCACGCCGACACCTGCACCCGTACCCACGCCAACACCTGCACCCGTAACCACACCGACACCTGTTAACATTCCCGATACAGAGTGCATTTGCGATCGAATTGAGTATCCCAATCTCAACAAACCCAACGAACAAATTGATAATATTATCAATGGTCTTCCCGGTCTTCTAATTGGCACTCCCAGAAACGACGCCTATTTGGGCAGCAACAGTCCCAATATCTTCGATGCTTTAACTGGCAACGACCACCTATTTGGTGGCGAATTTAAGGATATCTTCAACGGCAATGAAGACAATGACTTCATTGATGGCAATAAAGGAGGCGACATCCTATTTGGCGGCAAAGGAAACGACATCCTTCTTGGTGGTTTTGGTGAAGATATTATCTTTGGGAATGAGGGCAACGATTCAATTAACGGCAAAGAAGATGATGACTTAATCTTGGGCAATCGAGGTAATGATTTTATCGACGGCGGCAAAGGAAACGATATCCTATCCGGCGGAAAAGCCCAGGATTTAATTCTAGGCAGCGAAGGCAATGATACTCTCTTCGGACAACTCGGAGACGATACTTTGTGCGGCGGTGCAGGAGATGACTTCCTCAGCGGCAACGAGAATAAGGACTTAATCGACGGCTGCGAAGGAAACGATACAATTTACGGCGGTGAAGATAATGATACCTTACTCGGCTGCGTTGGCGATGATTTCTTGTCGGGAGATTTAGGGAATGACAGCCTCATCGGAGGTTTGGGCAACGACACTTTTGTCTTAGGAGTCGTCAGCGGATTCGATATTATCTCTGATTTTGTTAAAGGTCAGGATTTCATAGGATTGTCGGGGGGGCTAAGTTTTAACCAGTTAGAAATAAGTCAGAACAATAACAGCGCGCTGATTAAATTAAAGGGAAGTGGAGAAGTAATTGCTTCGTTAACGGGAGTCACCGCCAGCCTAATTGCTGTCAACGATTTCAGAATTGTCTGATATCATGTCCGCTAAAATAACCGTTATAAGTTTGTAGTAACCACGTCCTTCCTCATAAAAGTATGAGACTTCATACCAATTTAATGTGGAGTTGCACATATCTCGATCCCCCTAAATCCCCCTTAAGAAGGGGGACTTTGATCGGAATCTTGTCCCCCCCTTAAGAAGGGGGGCTAGGGGGGATCGGATGCTATGCAGCCTCATAAAAAATTGGTATCACTCCTCACTACAAACTACTTTTATAATCCCGGTTCTAGCGGACATAATATCAGGTTAAATAAACGCAGATGAATATAATGCCATCTGCGTTTATCTCCTTTCATCGGCAGTGATAAAATAGAATTGGCCAAAATAACCTGATTCTGTATAAACTCTTTATATTAATTCTGCCTTCTGCCTTCTTCCGGTGACTAATTGCCCGATCGCCTTAACCGCAATACTGGGATGAAAAAGTACAGCCGGCGACTCAATCATGTGCACAACTTCCACAAATGCTTGACAAACTTTAGCATCTCCGACCAGCACTTTTAACACCAAATTCATGTAATCAATTGTCAGCCGCGTAGCGAGGTTTAGTTTTGCACCTTCACTTCCCCGATAGCGAGAGTCCTGACTGATGGCAAATGTCCAAGGAATTGTATGTAATTTTGCTAATTTTTGTTGAAATTGTCGAGAGAAACCTTTTAAATTGCCTTCCAGATAGCGCTGCCGCTGCTTTTGGAGGCATTCATCTAACATCTGAGCATCCAGTGCAGCCACCGTCATTCCGTGTCCGTATATAGGGTTAAAAGCGCAAACTGCATGACCGATAATTATTAAGTTTTCAGGAGAACGACGGAGGCGCTCGTAGTGGCGCCAACGATTTTCTGTACCTCGATAACTATAAACAGGTGTTATTGCTTCGGCGTCTTTAATTGCATCATAAATTGTTGGGGTTGGCAAAGTGCGGGCAAATTCTAGAAAACCTGCTTCGTCTGCGGGGGGATAATCGCGATCGCCCCCGTTGAGACTCACCAGCCAGCGATTGCCTTCGATCGGAAAAATTGCACCGCCACGGGTGCGAAATGGCGGCCATAGTGACACAAATACTGGCGCTGTGTCTGACAATTTACCGCTGCATTTATAGATGCGGCTGGCATAGCCGACAAAAGCATTGATAACGGTTTCTTGCGGAGGTTCATAGCCCAAACTTTTCAACCATTTAGGTGTTTTGGAAACTTTGCCACCAGCATCGACTACTAAATCTGCCTTCAAATTCTCTGCATGGATGTTACCAGGGTTGTGGCGATCGCGAAAACGCACCGACACGCCAGCAACTTCCGCGCGTGAGGCATTCGCCAGCAACCCCGTTACTGTACCTCCTTGGAGGAAATGCACGTTCGTATTTTCAGCCAAGCGGCGGCGAATTTGCCAATCAAGTAAATCCCGACTGAACAAAATTAAATCATTTAGATCCGGGCTAAAGTGCGGGGCCCAACCTGCCGGACTAAACCACCCGATCGACCTCGGATCTAAACTAGGAGCACCAGCAGCTACCAGTTCGTTTTCTAAGCCGGGAAAAAACTCTTCTAGGATGATTCTCCCCCGATTTAAAAGGATGTGAAGGTGACGGGATTGAGGAATACCGGGGCGAGGTGCGGGTTTTTCTGGAAAAAAATCTCTTTCAACAATACTTACTCGGTCAAAGTGTTTGGCTAATACTCTAGAGGCCAACAGTCCTGCTAAACTGCAGCCAATAATAATTGCATGACTTTCTCGCTGCACTATCGAATCCCTTCAAAGCTAATTTGCTATGGCATTGGTTGATGAATTTTGAACAATTTGTCTGGGCTTGTGTACCAACTCTTAATATCGATCGACCACAGATTCTCCTCTGCGATTATTTTAATCAGACTTACATACCACAAATATTCCTAAAGTGATAGCCGGCCGCAGACATATTTCTACACTTCCGACTGTAGGGGGATGCTTTAGCTCGTCAATAAGGCGATGATTGCCATTGGGGGCATGAGTCTAAAACTATACATTGGTTAACTTGCGCCAATGAGCGCGCGCACCCACTCCTTAACGAGGAATATACTATGTATCAAAATTTGCCAATAAATCCACAACTGTATAACATCGGGTTCTGGCTGGCCCAAGTGCCAGTAGAGCAGACTACTACAAACACAGCAGAAGACGCAGCACTCCTTTATTCCGGGCCGCAATTTTTCATCGCCTTGATAGCTGGAGTGGTACTCGCCTGCGCTTTCCAACTTTTGCTAACAAATTTATCAGTAGCCGCGGGTCTTTCGTACATGGGACAATCCCACGACGACGACCACCAGTCGGATAGCGGCAGTTCCCCAGTCCGCCACATCGGCAGAAAAGTAGGCACTTGGACGCTGATTACCGTCACCATCGCCCTATTCTTTGCTTGCTTGCTTGCAGTTAAGCTCAGCTTGATTAGCAGTCCCGGTTTAGGTGCGATCGTCGGTTTAGTCGTGTGGGCAACCTATTTCTCAATGCTTGTTTGGGTGAGTTCCACCACCGTCGGTTCCTTGATCGGTTCCGTCGTCAACAGCGCCACAGCAGGCTTTCAAGCCATTGTCGGCACCGCAGCCTCGGCTATCGGCGCAAAAGCAGCCAGCAACCAAGTAGTCGCCACAGCCAAAGCAGCAGCAGCAGCAGTGGGCCATGAACTCGGTAGCGCGATCGACCCCACAAGCTTGCGCGAAAACGTCGAAGACTACATCCAAAGCCTGAAACCGCCGGAATTAGACATCAAAGGGATGCGTAGCGAGTTTGAAAAATTGCTCAACGATCCGCAACTAAAAACCATTGCAGCCGAAAATTTGCCGAATCTCGATCGGCAAACTCTCGTAGATTTAGTAAGTTCGCGATCGGACTTATCAAAACGCGACGTAAACCGCATTGTAGACCAACTCCAAGATGCTTGGAAACAAGTAGGAAAACAAGGGCAGCCATCAGACGGTATCGCGCAATTAGTAGACTATCTCAAATCTGCAAAATCTGGAGATTTAGTCTCAGATAAATTGGCAAGTAGGGTAGAAAAAGCCCTCAGCAGTCTGGGCGGTCAAAATTCTGGACAAAGCCCGAACATGATGTCCCAAGCAACCACAATGGCAGTCAATGCTTTAATGGGAATAGTATTGGGTCGCACGGATATTTCTGACTTGGATCTTGAAAAAGTAGTCGGTCAGCTCAAAGAAGCTAAAGACAAAGTTACCCAGCAAACTGATAAAATTACCGCTCAAGTCAAAGGCGAACCCGTAACTTACAGCCCAATTCGTGCCGACGTAGAAAACTACCTACTCAACACTTATTCGTGGCAGATGAACCCCCAAGCCATCGAGCGCGAATTTCGGGACGTTCTCTACGATCCTACAGCAGATCCGGGAACTGTGCGCCGCGAATTAGAAAAACTAAAACAGTCTAATTTTGCCGAAATCCTAGCCAGTAGAGGTGTTTTTACCCAAGACAAAATTAAACAAATTTCCCAGGAATTAGAAGCAATTAGACAGCGCGTTTTACAAACCGTTATCTTTGCCGAGGAGCAAGAAAAATCTCGCGACTTGCAGTGGCGGCTAGAAACTTATTTGAAGCTGACGCCGAAAGAGGAACTGACAGCAGCAGGTATCGGGAGGGATTTCAAAAAAATCTTAGAGGATTCCGACGCTAGTTACGAACAGTTGCGCGATCGCCTGTCTCCTTACACCCGCGACAGTTTTGTGCAAATTCTCCGAGGTCGCGAAAACTTCGGATTTCAGGAAGTAGAACAGATTGTTCAAGAGTTGGAAAGGACGCGAGATGTAGTTTTAGCAGATGCTAAAGGTCTGCAAGAAGCAGCGCAAGCCCGACTAGATAACCAGTGGCAAAGAGTGCAAGAATACTTGAAGTCTACGGGCAAAGAAGAACTCAATCCCGAAGGCATCAAGCGCGATTTGAAAACGCTGCTGGACAACCCGGAAGCGGGAATGTGGGCGCTGAGAGCTAGAGCTTCTAAGTTTGATCGCCAAACTTTGGTAAAATTGCTATCTCAGCGGAAAGACCTCAGCGAAGACCAAGTAAATCAGCTTATCGACAGTGCCGAAGAAAATTGGCACGGCGCGCTGCATGCGCCGCAAAAGTTGGCCGAAAAAGCTAAGGATCAGTACGACCAAACCACAACCGCCCTTGCAGATTACCTTCGCAATACTGGCAAATCAGAACTCAATCCAGAAGGGATTAAGCGGGATTTGACAAAACTGCTGGAAAATCCCAAAGAAGGAGCTTTAGCGCTGCGGGGCCGTCTGTCTCAAGTCGATCGCGATACTTTGGTAAAACTGCTTTCTCAGAGACAAGATTTGAGCGAGGAACAAGTTAATCAAATTATCGACCAAGTGCAGGAAACCCTTGGCTCGATTGTGAAAGCGCCGCGCCGTTTGGCAAAACGGGTGCAAAGCCAAGTGCAGGATTTTCAGGGTGTTTTAGAAGATTATTTGCGTAATACGGGCAAGGATGAATTAAATCCAGAAGCCATCAAGCGCGACTTGCAACTGCTGCTGCATGACCCGAAAGTCGGCGCTTACAGTTTGGGCGAGCGCTTGTCGCACATCGATCGAGCTACAGTGGTTTCTCTGTTGTCTCAGCGGCAGGATATTTCTGAAGCAGAAGCCAATCGCATTGTCGATGGAGTTTTGTCGGTGCGCGATGAATTCGCACTCCAAATTCAGAAAATACAGGAGGGTATTCAGTCGGTAATTGACGGGATTCTCGGAAAAATTCGGGATTACCTCAATTCGCTCGATCGCCCTGAACTAAATTACGAAGGCATTACGCGGGACGTGCGGAAGTTATTTGACGATCCGCAAGCCGGATTTGACGCTTTGCGCGATCGGCTGGGTCATTTCAACCGCGATACTTTAGTAGCACTAATGAGTTCTCGCGAGGACATTTCCGAAGCAGATGCCAACCGCTTGATCGACCAAATTGAAAGAAGCCGGAACACCGTCTTGCAAAGAGCAGAACGCTTGCAGCAAGAGGCGCAGCTTCGCCTCGAAAGCATCAAACTGCAAGCCGAAAAACAAGCCGAAGAAACCCGGAAAGCTGCAGAAGTTGCCTCTTGGTGGCTGTTTTTCACCGCTCTTTCCTCGGCCGCCGCAGCAGCAGGCGCCGGTGCTTTAGCCGTCATCCGATAAAAAAGACTCAAGTTGCGATCGGATTGCAGATAGTGCCTGATATGAGTTTATACTGATATCAGGCACTAATGTTAGTAAAGGATGCGATCGGAGAGTGGGAACGGGTGTATTTAACTTTTTGGTACTGTTTAAGGTTATTGGTAAGCCCGCTCCTATTGGTTTTTTGAAGATGGTAAACACTGTGAATTTATACATCTTAATTAGCAGTTTTGATTCATTCAAAATAGAAAAGTGAAAAGCCGATTTTTTTGATTGTTGTATATTTTATGGGCAGATGTAATAAATAAAAAGTCGCCGGATATTCATTGCCTCTGCTATGACAATTTTTGAACGCGGTTCCAGCTTCTCGGCTGGATAGGCTTTTAGGCTTATTCCACTACTCCTGCAAGGATTGCTATAGGACAAAGATCAAAAAAGCTGCTGGAATGAGAAGCTTTTTGCGCGCAAAACTCGATCGGCCAGTCCGCTCTCTCCTCAATACTTTTTTGGTACAATATATAGTTAGGGTTCTCAACCCAGCACGCATGTTCTCCCAACCGCCCGCCGCCCTGGCTGCGTCAGTATTAAACGCGAACTGTTTTGAGTTCGATCGGCGGTTAATTTTGAAGATGCCGATCGTCAGGTTATAACTTGTAGGTCATAGGTTGTGCATAATAGGGAACTAAAGCTGTGAAAATACTACACTGACTGTGGGGGGCAAGATACCGGATACCTTGGAAATACCAAGGGCTTTGCTTTCGTCAGCCCAGAAAAGTCCAAACACGCAGGCCCTGCGCGAGCCAATGCTAAACAACCTACGTCTCAAACCTCTCCTGGCTAGTTGCCTATTAGCACCGTGAGGAGGGCGACGCCATGCAACTCCGAAAAAAAACACTATTAATCATCGGTGCAGCGCTGATCAGCCTGATTGTGGTTCTGTATGCCACTGCATCAACTATTTTGCTGCATGATTTTCACAACCTGGAGGCACAGTACGTCCGCCAGGATGTCGCACGGGCTTTGGACGCATTAGATGATGACTTGTCTAATTTAGACACCAGCGCCCAAGATTACGCCGAGTGGGACGATACTTACTCTTTCGTCGTTACACGGAACGAAAATTTTGTCAAGTCAAATTTCGTCGATTCGACATTTATTTACTTGAGACTAAACTTATTGGTGCTGCTGGACTCCAACGGTAAGACGATCTTCAGCAAAGGTTTCGACCTGAAATCCCAGACCGAAATCCCGATTCCCGAAAGCTTAAAACAGCACTTGAGCGAGGCGCTACTAGACTCATCGACAGTCGATGGCGATCGCCGGGCCGCCAAAACAGGCGTCCTCACCCTGCCAGAAGCCAGACTGCTGATTGCCTCCAAGCCCATCTTGAACAGCAACTCCCAAGGCCCGCCGCGGGGGACGCTGATCTTGGGACGCTACCTAGACAGCAGCGAAATCGGTTTGCTTTCAGAACTGACTCACCTGTCAGTGGATTTTAGATTGCCGAGTTTAGATTTTAAAGTGGGAGCCGCGAACTACTCCGGGCACAGCGCCAAGGCGCTGGCTCGATCGAGGCAGGAGTTGGAAAATGTCAAACTCAAAATTTCCAACCTCAAATCAGTAGAAATTTTAGTCGAGCCACTCAGCGACACCTTAGTCGCTGGATACGCCCTGATTCGCGACATCCACGGCAACCTAGCGCTGCTGCTGCGAGTAGAGACAGATCGCATCATCTACGGCCAAGGTCAGGCCACCTTGGAGCTGTTTACCTTATCAATACTGGCAGTAGGTTTAATATTTAGCGCCATCACCCTGCTGTTGCTAGAAAAATTAGTCTTAGCGAGATTGGCGGCCTTGAGCACCAGCGTCAGCAACATCGCAGCCAACGGCGACCCAAGCTTGAGAGTTCCTATGGCCGGAGCAGATGAACTCGCAAGCTTGGCCGACGCCATCAACCGAATGCTAGAAGCATTGGGCAATTCTCAAGTCGAACGTAATGAAAGCGAAGACCGCTATCGGTTGATGGCCGAAAATTCAACCGACATGATCACCAGACACGACCCCAAAGGCGTGTTTGTTTACGTCTCGCCCGCCAGCCTGGCTTTGCTGGGATACGAACCTTCAGAACTAATCGGCCGCGTCCCCAAGGATTATTTTCACCCCGACGATTTAGAAACCATTGCCAAAGCTCACTGGAAAGTCCTGGCGCTCCCAGTTACTTACACCGTCAGCTACCGCATCCGCCGCAAAGACGGCAAATACATTTGGTTTGAAACCACAGGCCGCACGATCAGCGATCCCCAAACCGGCGAAGTCCAAGAAATTATCGGCATTTCCCGCGACATCAGCGTGCGGAAGCAAACAGAACAAGAACTGCGAGAAAGCGAAGCTGCAATCAAAGCTTTGTACCAAGTGACTTCGGCTCCCCGTACAGACCCGCTCAACCACCTCTCTACCTTTGATTTGCGCCTCCAAGAACTGCTGGCAATGGGATGTCGGCATTTAGGGCTGTCGGTGGGAATTTTGTCCTGCATTCAAGGCGACAACTATCAAATAATGGCTGTTGAGTGTCCCGACGGGTCCATAGTCAAAGACCAAATCTACGATCTGGAAAAAACTTTCTGCGTCGCTACGGCAATGGCAAAAGAACCGATTTACTTTGAGTCGGTGAGATTTTCGGGTTTTTCCTTCAACACGCAGGATCGAGCTTTCCCCATTGAAGCTTACATGGGCATTCCCGTCACGGTGGGAGGTGAAGTTTACGGCACTCTGTGCTTCTTTTCTCCGACTTCTGTGACAGAACCGTTCCGAGCTGTAGACAGAGAGTTGGTGAAACTGATGGCTCAGTGGGTGGGAAGCGAACTAGAACGCCAGCAAACAGACGTAGATTTGGCAAAAGCTCGCGATCAAGCACTGGCGGCTACTAGAGCCAAAAGCGAATTTTTAGCCACCATGAGCCACGAAATTCGCACTCCGATGAATGGAGTCATTGGCATGACCGGTTTGCTGCTGGATACGCCCTTAACTCGCGAACAGCGCGATTTTGTAGAAACTATCCGCAGCAGCGGCGATGCCTTGCTGACGCTGATCAACGATATTCTAGATTTCTCGAAAATTGAGTCGGGCAAATTGGACTTGGAGGAACATCCGTTTGACATCCGCACTTGCATTGAGGAATCTCTAGACTTGGTAGCTGCTAAGGCGGCAGAAAAAAAACTCGAAGTGGGTTACTTGATCGATCGTACAGTACCGGTAACGGCGATCGGCGACAGCACCCGCTTGAGGCAAATTTTAATCAACTTGCTCAGTAATGCTGTTAAATTTACCGACGCTGGAGAAGTGGTGGTTTCGGTGACAGCCAAAAAGATTTCAGTGCCGGCGGCTAAGGCTAAAGAACCGCCATTAATTGCGGGCGAACCGATAGCAATTAACCCAGCATACGAAATACATTTTGCGGTCAAAGATACCGGTATCGGCATTCCGAGCGATCGCATGGATCGGCTATTTAAATCTTTCAGCCAGGTTGATTCTTCAACGAGCCGGCAGTACGGCGGTACCGGATTGGGTTTGGCAATTAGCAAGCGTTTGGCCGAAATGATGGGCGGCCGGATGTGGGTGGAAAGTATGGGTAGTGTCGCGGGCAATCCTCCTGCCCATTTTAGATCGTCGGCAGTTATTGATTTGGGATGGGCAGAATCTTGCGAAATTGCCGAAAAATATGGCTATGCCAAATCTGTACTCAGCAACCAGCCGAGCGCCCAAAATACGAAATCCGTTGGCTCTACTTTTTATTTTAGTACGATCGTTTCTGGCTGCAAGAATTCCTTACCACTTAACTTGAGCAATTCTCAACCAGAATTAGCTGGCAAGCGAGTCTTAATTGTCGATGACAATGCTACCAACCGCAGAATTTTGACTCTCCAAGCTCAGTCTTGGGGAATGGTGGCTAGGGCTTCAGCTTCGGCTCGTTTGGCTTTAGATTGGCTGGCTGCTAAAGAAATGTTTGACTTGGCAGTTTTGGATATGCAAATGCCGGAAATGGACGGGTTAGCTTTAGCGTCGCAAATTCGTCGGTATCCTGATTGCGAAAAGTTGCCGTTAGTGATGCTAACTTCGATCGGCAGGCAAGAAATTAACCCCCCTTCTATGGAGATGGATTTTGCTGCTTTTTTGAATAAACCCATCAAACAATCTCAGCTTTACAATGTTTTAATCAATATTTTTGGAGAACAGACAACAGAATTTAAAGGGCAGCGCACTACCGGGTCTTTCTTGCAAACCATACCCGTGCTGGCAGAGGACTTACCCCTGCGGATTCTGTTGGCGGACGATCATTTGGTGAATCAGAAGGTGGCTTTGCAAATTTTACAGCGGATGGGGTATCGCGCGGATGTGGCGGGAAACGGTATCGAAGTGCTCGAAGCTTTGCGCCGCCAGCCTTACGATGTGGTGCTGATGGATGTGCAAATGCCGGAAATGGACGGACTGGAAACTACCCGCCGCATCCGGGAGCAATTTTCAGCAGATTTAACTTTAGAAAATGACACGGGAGAATCAGAAGTTTCCGCAACTGATGAGCAATCTAATAATGGAAAATCCCGAATCGAAAATCGAAAATCGACTGAGGAATCTAACAATCGAAAATCGAAAATCGAAAATCAAAAATCGACTGAGGAATCTAACAATCGAAAATCGAAAATCGCAAATCGAAAATCGACCAGGCCTTGGATTGTGGCGATGACGGCAAATGCGATGCAGGGCGATCGCGAAGAGTGTATGGCTGCGGGGATGGACGACTATTTGAGCAAGCCGATCGCCATCGATCAGTTGGTGCGAGCTTTGATCGCGTGTAAATCTCGATCGAACTCTGCATTCGATCGTCTGCAGCCGATCATTTGTTTGGATGCCCCAGCGGAACAGATCGAAGGAACGAGTGAATTAGAAGTGCGATCGAATGTGGCTGTTGCGGGAAATCCACAACAGACAATTCCCAATTCGCCCGCAGTCGTCGAGTGGGGTGCATCAAATCTCGATCGGGCTTTGTCAGAGGGGCACGATTCCCTAAGTCCCAAGATTATAGAGGGACTGCGAGAAGTGGAAGCTTTGGACGAGGCGATCGAGATTTACCTCGAAACAGCTCCCGAACTGCTGCGAGGCATCTCTATGGCTCTGTGCAACGCCGATCCGCTGGCTTTGCGGCGATCGGCTCACTCTTTGAAGTCGATTAGCGGTACTCTCGGTGCTTTTCGCTTGTTTGAACTGTGCGAGGAACTCGAAATCATGGGCCGCATCGGCACAAATGCTAACCAGTCTTTACCCGATCCGGCCTGCGCGCTTTTAGAAGAGGTTGAAGCGGAATATCAAAGAGTCGAAACGGCGTTAAAAATAGAGAGGCAGTACAGCGAAACAATGACAGAATAATTAACAACTGATAACTAACTATTGTTCGTGGGTGGGGGAGGGTTTTTGATATGGTTGGTTTTAGACAGTAGACCTCTTGCAAAAATAGCTGGGACGGGCTCTCCGGCCCGTCCCACAAAAAGTTTTTTCTCTTGTGTGATGGGCCGGAGAGCCCGTCCGAAAATTTGATCGAAAGGACTTTTGCAAGAGGTCTAGTGATGGTTGATAAAACCCGCCGCCACGATTACAAGCTGTATCGATCGATCAAATCTCTCGCTGCTTGTCGGTGTTTTTCTACCAAACTCGGCGGGGAAAGCACTTGGGCGCTATCCATATATCTGTTCACCCACAGACTAAATTCGTTCAAGGAGCGATCGGGCAAATCGATCTGATAATCCACATAAAGCACTTTGCCAAAACTATCCCTTGGGCCTTCTTTAATCTTTTGTCGCGGATGCCGCCGATCGCCCTCTAAGATAAATCCCACTACTTTCTCAAAAAACCGCACCTTCACTTTTTCCAACTTCAGCGTACCGCCCAATTCAGCCTGCTGTTGCTCTGGATTGCCCAAGAACAGCCCCCAGCCGTTTTTTAACAACTTTTGAGCTATTTTCAAACGCTGTTCCTGTACGGCTATACCACGCCCTTCTACATCGATAATTTCGCAGCAGTCAGTAAAGCGATTCACCCGTTCTACGCTCAAATGCCCGTTGTTGCAAGATTCGCAAATCAGGTACCAAGCGATATCGTGATAGATCAGTTGCAGGGGCCAGATGCGCCGGAAACCGACTTTGCCTTTACCGTAATAATCGCTTTGACGGTAAAGTTCGATCGCCTGACCTCGAACAATTGCTGTTTCTACGATGTCTAGTTTGTGAAATAGGGTATTCCGATATTCTTGGCGATCGCTCATTTCCACAGGATCGGTGTAAATAATCGCACGATTTAGGTGTTCGCGAACGGGATAAAACAATTTACCTTTGAGTTCGATATCTAGTCCGCGCAACAGTTTAGTGAGTTTTTCGCAAATTTGGCGGGCTTGGGGATTTCCTTGATATTTGGCTTGAGATGCTATTGCTTGAAATGCGAATAGTAGTTCTTCGCGATTCATTGCGCCGGTACCGAGATAATAGCCGAAGCGATACATTCGTTTGTCGAGGATTCCGTAGTGCCGCAAAGTTTCTAAATCTTTGCGAATTGTGGGAGTTGCGGGATAGTTTTCGGGAAATTCGATGTTGAATTCGGCTGCAATTTTCTGTAATTGAGATTGAACTTCTAGCAAGGCATCGTGATATTTACTGTCGGATGTTTCGGTGTCGGAGTGTCCGATTCCGGGATGGTTTACTAATGTGGCGATGAGGAGCATGATGCGATCGAACGTTAGTTTGTCGGCGTAGGGGTGAGGGGTTGGTTTTTTGGCCATGATGGGTGGATGGGGTAAAATGCTGAAAAGTCAAGTAAAAGACAATATTGACATAAAAATATAGAAAGGTCGGGAGAGTATTATTTACAGACTTTTAGGCTTCACAACAATTTTAATAAATATTGTGAATCTGAAGACATGAAGCTGGCTCGGCTGATATATTCAGTTGAGTAGAACTTAAGCAGTTAGCGACTTGGGACACTACCAGCAGCATTCAGGTGGGCATTGCCCGCCTTAAAATTGAATTTATGTCTGCATACACTGCGATCGCCTTTGCCCCCGTTCAAGGCTTTATCGAGAAATCCCGCAAACTCCGAGATTTATTTGGGGCTTCACTGATTCTGTCTTATCTGAGTTACAAGCTAGTAAAGCAAGCCGAAAAATCAGGTTTAAAGGTCATTTCTCCGGGTGCCCCGAACATCCAAAAAGGAATGCCCAATCGGATACTTCTGAAAGGCAAAGGGGAATTTTCCAGGAATGACGTGACAAATACCCTTCAGAAGTCATGGCAAGAAATATTAAATGAATGTCGAGTTTGGATAGAACGAGAAGTACCTCCTAAAGAGGAATACTTTTGGCAGCAAGAGTGGATGCGATGGGGTTTGTACACTTGGGAGATATTTTGGGGACACGGAGATTCGATAGAATCTGCGATGAAGAATCTAGAAACTCGCAAATTGCGTCGTGATTGGACGGCAATTAACTGGATTGGCGACAGTTCGAGTTTGACTGGCACGGATGCGATCGCCTGGCCGCGTTTAGGTTTGGAACATTCAAATCCAGGGCGGCAGCTATCCGATACAGAAAAAGCTGAACTTAAGGATTTCTATCAACGTCTTTCCTGTGTCTTAGAAAATCTTCCCCCAGATGGCGAACCCGAAGGAAAATTTCTTGCACCTAATGAAAGATTGAGTATTCCTGAGTTAGTCAAGCGGTTAGTTACTCGCGACGAAGATATTGCTAGAAACATTGGGATATCTCCGCTTGAAGCAGGATTTAGTGACATTATTCGTGAACCAGAACACTGGACTGGCTGGTTTATGGGAGATGGCGATAAAGTTGGCAAAAAACTTCAGGAAATTGCTCAAAAAGAAGGAGATGAAGGTCTAAAAAAGTTTAGCGAGGCCATGCGGGCTTGGGGAGAAAATTTTATCAAGAATTTCCCCAAAGACCAAGGGCGGATTGTTTATGCCGGCGGTGACGACTTCCTCGGTGTAATTTACAGCAGCAAACCTGAAAAGCCTCCAGAACCTATAGAGGCATTAGAATGGTTAATGGGATTGTCCGATGAATGGAAAAAGCACGGACAGGATATTAACCTAAGTGTTGGTTTTGTTTGGGCGGGTCATAGAGTGCCGCAGCGAGATATTCTTCAACACTGTCGAGAAGCTGAAAAACGGGCGAAAAGTTTGGGGCGCGATCGCGTTACAATTCGAGTAGTTTTTAACAGCGGTCAATACGTGCAGTGGACTTGTCCTTGGGATTATTTGCACATTCTCAAACAATACAAAGACCGGGACGGCAAAAGCTGGGATCAAAAGCCAAACTGGAGTCATGTTTACAAGGATTTAGCTCATCTCAAAAATCGTCATGCTATTAGTTTTAACCCCCAGGAAAACAGCCCAAATGATGAATTAGCTTTAGCTCTTTTTGAACTTTACTTTCAAGACGAGAAGAATTTAGAAAAAAACTGGAAGCACATCGTCGGTGATTACCCAAATCCCGAAAAATCCAAACAAGTTATTTACTGGATTAGTGACCTAATAAATGTCGGATGGCAGCTATGTTCAAATATCTCATCACTATAAGTCCTTTAGGATTTATGTACGGGAGTTCTGGCGGATTTTTATCGCCCGAAAATCTAGTCGGACGTTCTGGGGCAAAATTCCCTCCAGAAGCAGCTACCCTCTCTGGTCTATTTTTCAGCAGCAACAAAGTTAAGTCCTATATTTCTCCAAAAGAACTTAGTGATAATTTGTTTGTCGCTGGCCCATTCTGGGCAAAATCAGACGATCCTGAATACTTTTACGTCCCCATTCCTTGGCACAAAATTATTTCTAAAAAAGGCGTGGATGAATGGAAAATGAAATCTGGGAAATGGCATCGCGAATCAGAAGATTTAGATCCTGAGTATAGTTGGCAAACCGTTAATTCTTGGGTAAATAAGACGGCTGCTATTAAGAAAAATGGCGATGTTGCCGATATTCCTTGGAAATACGTCCCTATCTTGCACCCCAAAACAAAAGATGACGAACGCTGTACTTTAGCAGAAGATGGTTTGTTTTTGGAAAATTCCGTGCAGATGGATGATGAATGTTGTCTAGTTTATCTCTCAACTCATCCTTTAGCAGATGGTTGGTATCGCTTTGGTGGCGAAAATCATTTAGTAGAAATCAAGAGTGTTTTACTCGATGATGACAGTCCCATTGTCAAACTTTTACGCCAACCAATTCAGCGCTCATTTGCTTTGATAACACCGGGAGTTTGGGGTTCTAACAAGTTTTCATACCGCTATCCCAAAAATGAAGATTTCTCCCAAAAACGACCGGAGATGCTCACAGATAAACCCATTTCCTATCGCTACCGCGCGAAAGGACAAATGGGACGGGGACGCTATGCAGTTCCTCCCGGAACTGTCTATCTTCTCAGAGAACCTTTAGATAAAACTTGGTGGGAATTCCCCCAAAATTGGTTTCCCAAAGAAGGTTTTAGTCTGAAACAAGTTGGGTGCGGTTTGTGTTTGCCAATTGAAATTCAAGGAGTTGAATAATGTACAAAAAAGCTTACGGTATTATTGAAACCCTTGCTCCTGTTCATGTGGGAGCAACGGCTGGTGAAGAAAGCGGCAACTTAAACTTAATTTTCCGCGACCAGTTTACTCAAACTGGCATTATTCCCGGTAGTTCGATTCGGGGAAGATTGCGATCGGAAATCCGCCGCAGTCTGGGAGAAGCTGAAGCTAATAAATGGTACGGTCAGGAAGCAGAATCCGGGAAACCAGACAGTACCACTGAGTCTGTAGTTAAGTTTGAATATGCTTCGCTGCTGTGGTTGCCAGTATTTTGTCCGGGTCAACCAATTGTCTGGGTAACTTGTCCTCGTTTGCTGAAACGCTATCAGCGAATTGCTGGAGATTATGTCAAGCTAAAAGATGGTACATCTCTCAAATCCGCTAAACCTCCAGCTAGTTATACAGGTTCTCAAACCTTAAAAGCTCTCGACATAAATGGCCAACCAAAGCTGTTTTTTAACTTTGGCTTTTTAACAGTTGAGAAAACTCAGGATTTGTCTGCTTGGTTTCCTTTAGGAGAGGAATTGCCAGCCGTTGTTGTGGCTGACGATGAAATTGCCATGATTCACGATATGGCCTTATATCGTCAGAGTCGAGTGGCCTTAGACAAAGAGGAAAAAAAGGCTAAAAAAGGAGCTTTTTTTAATACGGAAGCTTTGCCAGAAGGCACAATTTTAGTATTTCCGATCGCCCTCAAAGAAAACCAAGAGACATGGCAACCTTTTGGCGCTTCTACTGGCACAGATATTTATCTCGGCGGTTTAGAATCAATTGGTTTCGGTCACTGCTATCTAACCTTAAAGGAGGTATAATTTATGGCTTGGGAATCTTACAGATTAGACCAAGAGGCTCACGATTTAGTTGTCAAATATCGTGACAAAAAAGACGCTCTCAATCAAGCATACAAAATGCGCGTTGCAGTTGCTTACGGTTTAGAGAGATTTTGGGGAGAACAGTTTCGGTTAGTCAAAGATCAAGATAAGGCTGATTATTGGCGGGATACTTGGAAGGCGCTAGTCAAAATTATGGCAAATGCGGGCGTTAAAATTCCCAATGATAATGTCAGTTCTGACGATACAGCAGCCATTAAAATTATGGCCAATAAATTGTGGGATTTTCCTGTAGAACAGCGCAAAGTAGCTATAGCGGTGCTGACTCAACTTTGCGACAGTATGGTTTGGTGGACTCAGCGGTATAAACCTACTAATAGTAACAGCAATTCTGGAGGTGAAGACAATGAGTGATAGCGATGATATTCCTTTGATGTTTCGCGCCCAAATAGAAGGGCGCTGTCAGATTCAGCGGTTAATTCCCAAGGCACCTAGACAACAAGCTTATGACTGGGCTAAAGAATGGATCGCTGGTGTTTCCAAAGAAGTTCCCGACTTTGACTCAAAGACAATTCAAACTAAACCGTTTAAAATCACTTGGCGATTTGTTTCTAATAGCGGTCAAGATGAGGGAGTCATCCGCCCTGTGACTGGTACAAAAGGTTGGCCGTTATATCCCGGTGCTAGTATGAAAGGCGCGTTCCTGCGTACTTGCACTGATGAACAAGCAATGAAATATTGTGGGGGTCAACTTTCCCAAAAAGACACGAAACCTGGAATTTTACGCTTTCATGGTGGCTATCCCGCAGATGGAGAGTGGACTAAGAAATCCCTAGTAGATGTTGTTCATCCCCAAGAGGATTGGCAAGTCAAAAAGAATGGTAGCCACAGTGCTTTTATCCAGATATCTCTGTATCAGCCCACTTTAGTTTTTGGCATTTCCAGCACAGTAGAACTTAGTGAGGAAGAATGGACAACTATCTGGGAACTTTGGGAAAGAGCAATGGAACGGGGCATTGGTTCTAGGGTGAGCGCTGGTTACGGTCAACCGAGAAAGCACGGCAATAGTAATCTGCTCAGCATACAATTAAAGGGTCAAGGTTTAGGCTCTCAGTTAATAGACAAAACAGGCGAATTTCGGCCTAATATGTTTAAAGCTGCTTTGCGGGGTCATACTTTGCGCCTATTCAGTGGCCTTACTGATGAAAATTCGGCTGAAGAATTGACTAAAGAACTATGGGGGGGATTTGCAGGTAAAAACGGGGCAATTGTTGGCTTACTGGGAATAGCATTTAATCCTGTCGAATTAGATTTGGATAGCTATAGCTACGGCACGAATGTCATGCCTACTTATGAGCTAGTGGACGGGACGCTCAATATTCTTTGCATGACGGCTAAGGCTGAACAACAAAGAAAAAACTTGAAAGTCTTGATTCCTCAACTGATAAAATTCTCTCTGCTATTTGGAGGTTTTGGTAAATCGTGGCGACGAGTTGACCATCGCCTCTTTTTTAAAGAGTACGTAACTGGTAATCATAACCCGATGATTGGGTGTCATTGGCAGTTTGGAGAAAAATCAAATAGTCTCTGCTGTCCTGTGAATGAATTGAGTGATATTACTAATTTTTTGAATACTTTTCAAAAAAGCCTCAAACAGTGGGTAAAGTTAAAGAAGAAAACACTGAGTAGTTCAATCAGCAGTTGGCGGGAAGCATGGCATCCAAAAAAAGTTGAAGTTTGGGGTCGAATTGCTAAAAATCAGCTAGATAGTAAAGCTGTTCGATGGTTTCACGGCCCCTACTTGGGAGAGCAATCAATTAAAAATTCAGTGCTAACTGGTAAAATCGGTCAAATAGGTTGCATTTGGCATCGAATGTATCCGCGCTATACTACTACAAATGGTCAACTACAATCCACCAAAGAGTATGTGGAATTACTGACTATTTTTCCTGATGAATCCGACTCAACTGAAGATTTTCTAGACTATTTAGATAGCACTAGCGACTTTATCAAACTTTGGCCAATTGAGGAATAATTATGAATATCTGGATTGTGACAACTGGCAGCAGCGATGTCAAGCTCAACACTGATGACAATTGGAATACTTTGTTCAAAAAGGTGAGAAGTCAATTATACGATCGCCGTTTTGTACCTACACGACCGCCGAATACTGATGATGAGGAACCTTTCATTGTACCAGCTAGAGCGATGGGGATGGTTTATGGCAGCCAGTTAACAGATGAATATTATCAGGATTTGCACTTTCCGCTTCTTGATGCTTTTTCGGCAAAGCTGTTAGAGAAAGGTAAAACAAATCCTGACAAAATAATCTTGATTATGACCGATCAGGAAGCGGTTTTTGATGATGAAGATAGGAGAGTAGAGAAAAGTCCTTATTGGCAGGATACTTGCACGCTCAAACCAATATTTGAGCAATATTTTAAGAAAAAATTTCCTCAAGTTCAATCCAGTGATTACTTAGAATTGAAACCTAAATCCAAAGATGAGGGGTTAGATAGTTGGAATAAAGCACTGTTTCTGGTTCAACAAGCTTTGTCTAGTTTGGATTTAGATAAAAGTGCAAACTTTTATGTCAGTCATCAAGCTGGAACTCCGGCAATTTCTTCGGCGGTTCAATTTGAAACTCTAGCAAAGTTTGGTAAAAAAGTCAAGTTTTTGGTGAGCAACGAGTATGAACCAGATTTAGCCAAAAAGGGTGATTTCATAGAAAGCTCTACTTATTTACAGGGGATGCAAGTTCAAGAAGCAAAAGCGCTATTAAGTCGTTATGACTATTTGGGAGTTGAGCGCATTTTAAAACCTTACTGGAAAGATTCTTCAGATCCGCTATTGCTGGAAATCCGTGATTTATTAGCAATGGCTGTACAGTGGAATTTTGCTAAGTTTGAAGATTTTGGTAAGGCTAGGGGAGATGTTGCAAAGGAGCGTTTGAATCAGTGGTGGTGGACTGGCTATGAGGCTGCTTATTTAGGAGTGATCCGTCTTAGACAGGGTAACACGGTTGAGGCTCTATTTCACAGTTTTCGCGCTGTGGAAGGCTCGATCAAAGAATGGGCATTAGAGAAGTATAAGCTACAAATTAAATACTCTAATCCCAATCAACCAAGTACAGCATATATCCATGATGTGAATCTGCCTCAAAATTTACGGCCTTGGTTTAATGCCAATAAAAATGAGCAGTACAATAGTGTTGGTTTGTTTGGTAAATCACTATTTACTTTACTTGAAAAATCTGATCAAAATAAATGGAATCAAGATTCTCACATTAAAGTAGTTGCTGCTAATACTATAGATGAAAGAAATATTATTTTTCATTCCTTGCGTGGCTTGCAGGAAAAAGATGTGTTCAAGGCTTGGAATACTGATAGTCGAGAACAATGGGAAGCTAGGGTTTTAGGCTGTTTAAATTTTGTTTCACCGCAAAAATTTGTTTCGTTAAAGTCAGCAAGTTTGATGGCGAAAGTGCATGATGAATTGGTAGCTGCGCTCGCCCGTTACGAACTGCAAACATAAGCCAATAAATCCGCCACTAATTTACGGATTCGCCGGGGTCTCAACCCCTGGCGGACCATTGGTGACAAGTTAAGGCTGTAAGTCTTTTGTCAAGAGGCTTTCGGAGAGTTCTTAAAAAAGAATTGGTCAGACC
>NZ_JAUBOZ010000231.1:0-2237 GCF_036700475.1 Microcoleus sp. T2B6
CGCACCTAACATTTCGCTCAAGCGGACCAATCAATCGCTTCGCGATTGATGTGGCCGCTTAGCTCCAGCGTTAGGCGCCAATGACAGATCGCAGTCACACGGAGCTGTACTCCAAGCTCCTCGCGTTCGTCGAGGAGCACGGCCATGCGGCGCTGGAAGGCGTTGCGGAACGCGGTATGCCGGCGAGCCGAGCGCTTGAGTTCATGGCGCTCCTCGAGGCACATAGAGTGCCGCTGTACGGGCTTGAGGTCTGGCGCAACTGTCCTGGCGGGTATGACCTCGACGTCTCTTCTATTTGGTATTGCAGCAGCGGCCTGCATCACCAGTATTCAGAGGCGCGGGAAGGGCTCCGACTGGCACAGCCAACGCCGGCAGATCTCGTGGCGGTCCAATTCGGCTAAATTGGCGCCTAACATTTCGCTCAAGCGGACAGATCAATCGCTTCGCGATTGATGCTGCCGCTTAGCTCACCAGTTAGGGGCAGGCAGGATGCGACTTTTCGCGGAATTTACGAGCCATCTCCAAAAGAGAATTGAAGATGCGCTGTCTGAGCTCGCCCCTCTTTCGCCGGAGGAGGCCACGGGAATTGCAGCTCAGTTTCCGGGCATCCCGCAGGACTACCTGGACTTTTTGCAACTGTACGGACACGGCGGATTGAAGCTTGGGGAGTATCGCGACACATGGATTCGACAGGAGCCAGTCCTGGCAGCCAGCTACTTCAATGAAGAGCTTTATTACGTCACCTCGGACTTTCCAGCGCCTAGGGGTGACGTCATTGGATTTGCCACTGATGAGGTCGGAGCTCTCTACGGCTTTGACTCTGGCGACGGATGGCGCATCGTGTGCGTGGACGGGCGCCGAGATGTGGTTCGTTTTGAGCTCACGTTTGTGGAGTTCATCGCCGGAGTTGTTTGTTGCCACCCGTACATGCCCGTTGCAAGGATCTCCGGTGGCTGGGTCGATGGAGTCGGGGAGAGGTTCCTCGATACCGAGGCCGTCGCGCGGTAACTTCATGACTACCGGCAGAGGCTCCATGTCAAACTTGCCCCTAACAGTTCGCTCAAGCGGACCAATCAATCGCTTCGCGATTGATGTGGCCGCTTAGCTCCAGCGTTAGGCGGTTGGTTCTAGGGTGGGCTGAGGCGAGTTCGGTCTCGGCAAGTGCGAGACAACTGGCCGCGAGACATCCGGCCCGCCCGCGCTGTGTAGCCGCGCGTCGCAAGTCCGACGGGCCGTCGAGTAGCCAGTGCCAGGTTTAGGCAGGCGCGGGCACAACAAAACTCAATCCGGCCTTGTCTGCTGTTCCTCGCTCCGGCACATTCCGCCTAACTATTCGTTCAAGCGGACAGTCCAATCGCTTCGCGATTGGAGCTGCCGCTTAACTCAGACGTTAGGCACGGAGGCAGCATGATCGGTCACGGCGAGAATCGGACGCGCTTCTTTGTCGCTTACGGATACTCCGTAGTAGCGGCTCTTGCGGTTCTGTCGCAAGCCCTTATGGAAATAGTGAGGGGCGACGGCGCCAAGGAATGGTTGATCGGCCTTGCGGCCGCGATGCTGGTCTCGCTGGTTCCAGGGTGGTTAGCACGCCACCTTCCGGGCCCCATATGGCTCACGCCCGTCGTCCTCGGCATCGGTGCGGGCCTTGCCATGTTTCCTGCGCTAGGCTTCATCTTCTCGGCACTGAGATAGATCAGTGCCTAACAGTTCGCTCAAGCGGACCAATCAATCGCTTCACGATTGATGTGGCCGCTTAGCTCCAGCGTTAGGTGGGCCATGAGACAGCTTCTCGAGACCGAGTGCCCGCTTGTAGAGTTCTTGTTTGATCTGGCGGCCATCCCATTTGATGCTGCGGCAATCACCGTTGCGCCCATGGCAGACGGCGGCATGGGCAGCTTGGCCATTGCGCCCTTCGCTACCGGCCGGCAACTTGGCTCCTCTCCCGCGCAGTGCCACTTCTTCACAGACGAGGGCGTTCCGGTTTCTGCCGTCCTCAACCTCGACAAGGATGGGTTGCCGTTTGAGATCGACGTTTGGCGGGTAGACTTCAAGCCGGTGGTGGCCTGGCCCTCGCGCAACGATCTTGTGGCTGGCCCACCTAACAACTCGCTCAAGCGGACAGATCAATCGCTTCGCGATTGATGCTGCCGCTTAGCTCCAGCGTTAGGCCATGCAGAACTCGCCACTTCTCGACTCAGTGCTTAATCCCGGAGTCATCGCTTTGTGCATGAGCGTTG
>NZ_JAUBOZ010000123.1:0-1439 GCF_036700475.1 Microcoleus sp. T2B6
GTTCCGTTCTGAAGGAGAGGTAGGAGTGGTAACGCTCCTATCGACTCTAACTCCGTTGACCGTCAGGTTAGTTCACTGAAATCAGATTTAACTTACGCCCGAACCCCAATTTTCAGAAATTCCCAACTGGGTGATGCTTAGAGATATAAAATCATAAGTATTTTTACTCATAATTGTCTCTGCGGATTCACTTCTGTCCGCTGAAGCAGTGAACGCGGCCTTTTGGGGGGCCCGGAATGTGGGATTTAAGCTCTCCTCTACAGATGTGGAAAACCCGCTTTTTATAGGGCTGAAAAAAAGATCGCAATTTGTCCGGATAAAACTTATTGAGGATGAAAGTTAGACATATGTATGTAAATGTGTCTAAGTAGGTGTAATTATTTACACTCAACATTTAATCGGGGGCAATAATACCTTCAGAGGCTTATTGGGCAAGCATTTTTACTTGATTTACCTGCATCTATGAGGGAATTTTTCTTGCAGTGACCGATCGCTACAAGAAAGCCCAACCTCTGGTTTTCACTCACTTCTAATCCTTAATTACTCATCATCAAAGGAGAAGCTATGGCTACTTCAATCACTGGTTCTTTGGGTCAAAACACTAATTACAGCAGTGTCACTGACCTAATTACACAATGGCCTACTGCCGCCAAGAATCAAGGCATCCAACTGTCTGGGATAGCTTTTGATGGCTTTGAAACGAACTACACTAACCCTATTCCCATCAGCAACCTCACGTTAGCAACGAACGAAAACCCTAAAAGCGGGTTGAGCTACGGCGCTGAGCCTGGTATTGGTGTCCTAGGCTCTTATAGTGGTTGGTTTACCGACCCCACTAAAATTCGGGCGGAAATCAACCATGACCCCAACACCAATCAATCTCAGACGCTGAGGGTGAAATGGGCAGATAACAAAGACATCACTAGCGCCACGATCGGCCTCAGTGCATTGGGTGTCAAAACAGATCTGGGCGATCAAGGCAATGAAGTTGGTTTGCTGAAACTCTTTAATAATGGGGCGGAGGTATCGGCAAGCAATTTTACGATCGCTCGCGTCAACGCTCCTGCCACTCCAAAACCTCTCTCTGTGTCTTCAGATGGAGTGACTTTCATTGGCGATCGTACCGATGGCAATTTCACATTCCAGATACAAGCAAATTCCACTAGCGTTGCTTTTGACGAATTACGGTTCTCCGCCAAAGCCTACGATAGCCCCACCGCTGCCTACCTCGGCACATCCCCCAAAAGCGATAGTTCCGACTACCTAGTGCGGAGTATTCAATATCAAGGCCTTGATGTGACGCCGACGCCGACGCCGACGCCGACGCCGACGCCGACGCCGACATCTCCAAGTATCTTCCAATTCGCCCAACCAAATTACACGGTGGCTGAAGGCGGCCCGGTTACGATTAACGTTACTCGCACCGGTGGCACGGCGGC
>NZ_JAUBOZ010000123.1:1539-20055 GCF_036700475.1 Microcoleus sp. T2B6
CGATTAACGTTACTCGCACCGGTGGCACGGCGGCTGCATCGATTAACTACGCTACTCTTGACGGTTCGGCAAGTTCAACAGGCAGTGCCCCGGATTACACTGGAACGGCGGCGGGGGTGTTGAATTTTGATGCGGGGGTAACTACCGCTAGTTTCACTGTGACGGCTTTGACTGATTCGATTTTGGAATCGCCCGAAACGGTGAATTTGGTGCTCTTCGGTGGCAATGTCGCCAGTAGTCCGTCAATTTTGACGATTAATGATGTGCCGCCAACTCCGGGGACAACTCCGACTCCAGCAACATCAACAGCAACCCAGTTTGTTTTTAGTGCGCCTACTTTCAGCACTCAGGAATCATCTGGCTTTGCTACGGTGACAGTCAATCGCATCGGCCCTAATACGGGGACTGCAACGATTAGCTACAGTACTCTTGACGGCACCGCCCTATCAACTGGAACTGCGGTTGATTATTCCTCTAGTGCTGGTGTACTCAACTTTGGCCCTGGGGTAACTTCCACGACGTTCAGCATCTTTGTCAATCCTGATACTGTGCCTGAAATGACTGAGACTGTTAACCTATTTCTCAACAACGGCCCCGTCGGCACTCCGTCAACAGCAAGACTAGACATTATTGACGGTAGCGGCGGTGCATCTGGCAATGTCTTCCAGTATAGTGCGTCTGATTACGGCACGATCGCCACTCAGGGGGGCGGCACAACGGTTACAGTTACCCGCTCAAGCGGCTTAGGTGCAGCATCGATTGATTATATTATTCTGGCGGGTACTCCAGGCAGCGGCCCTGCACCTGTATATGGTGACTACTCGCTTATGCCGGGCGGCCCCACTGGCGGCACGTTGTCCTTCGCCAACGGCCAACTCAGCCAAACCTTTACTCTTCGAGACAACCCATTTAGTACCAATAATGGGACTGTGCGCTTAGGTCTTGCTAACCCCACTGCGGGCTACAGTTTCGGCAGTACAGCGGCAACAAGTATCACTCTCATCTAAGGCTGTTAGTAGGGCGAGGAATCCTTGCTCTACTAATATATCCCCCAAGTAGTTAAATGCTTTTTATCAGTCTGATTCCTCACTACAGCTTTTTTCAAGAAAGTGAGGTACGCGGGTAAAATCTTCGCTGTGTGACAGTCGCTGGCACCGACAGCTAATGGGATTCACCTACAGGGCTGATTGTGGGCGACCTCGACCCGAATCTCATTGCTGGTGCTACTTTCGTCACCTTCAACCCATTTGCTACTTCGGTCTGATAGCACCCTTTCAAGGTCGTACTCTTAGATGCTACGCGCATTATTCGAGTACGACCTTGAACTCTTGTATATGGAAATAATTAGATGGCTATTTGCCCTTGGGCGGGGATTTTTGAGATTGTTGGTTTGTGGTAATTATTGTTAGTAAAACCCGGTTCTAAAATTATCGCTTGGATATTAGTGTTTTTTTGCGCTTACCTACTTAATCCTTAATTTGTTGATAAGCTTGCTGACACTGTTCAAAGGTTGAGGCGTCAGCTTCCCTATTCCCAAAATATAGTTGCTCATGTATTCTTAGGATCGCGAATTAAATAATTTACACTCTTGAAAGTGGGATGGGCGTCCCGCCCGCCCTTTCTGGACGGGCGGGACGCCCATCCCACAAGAACCATCAAAATTCTAAGTTATTTAATTCTCATTCCTTATCAAAGTTTCGTAAGACACTGGCTGGGGTAATTGCTGGATTAATTGCAAATATTCGCCATCAGTGCGTCTGGGTTGATAAACTACGGTTCCCGCATCATTTAACCGCTGCAACAGCGCCATGTAAAGACAGCGGCAAGCTTGGCGGTATTTGCCTTGTTGCTGCAATTTTTGCGTCGCAACAACCACTCTGCTACCGACAAATAGTTAATTGTTTGTTTCGCACTTCCATCAGTTGTTTGATTCCTTTTTTTGAAAGTATGAATATAAAAACGTAACAGTTGCCAAATCTGCCAACTTGCCCAGACTGCGAGCAATGCTAAGATTAACCAAAAGATGGCTTTAGCGATCGCCCCCAAGATGGGGGAATCAAACCAAGATGGCACTTCGACATTCGGTATATTTTGGGCAGTTTTTAGTTCCCACCACTCCTGCAATCATTGTTGCGACTGTCCTAATTGCCAACCCAAATTAGTTTTATCAAACTGAGATATTGCACCATTCTCAATAAGCCTTTTATGAACAGGCAAGATGCCTGTTCCACAAAGAGTGAAGTTTCTTGTGGAACAGGCATCTTGCCTGTTCTTGAGAATGGTGCAAGATGTGATATCAAAGGAACCTTCGGACATAGCTTTACTTCACTGAATCGATTTTGCCCTGTGGATTTGGGATTTTTTTATTCGATCGTCTTACTGCACATTTTGTACAGCTTTTAAGTTGCTACTAACTAATTGACTGCTCGATCGCAATTTCCATGCAAAACTCACTACGTCGATCGCCCAACCGAGCGAACTTGGTTTCTATACCACATATATTAGCTTTTTGTCAATAGATAGATATCACTTTTGGGATGCTTAACTAAGTGATAGGAAATTTGATAAAGATTTACAAAAGAAACGTGTCAGAATGGAAACAATAAGGTAATGGGTAAAAGACAAGGAGGCACTGATGGTAGCGCTGACTGAACGAGTCCAACGCAGATTGACGGTGGAAAAAGTCGAAATTGCCCCTGATACAACGGCAATTCGATGCCTGGACTGGGATAGAGACCGCTTTGACATCGAATTCGGACTCAAAAACGGTACAACTTACAACTCATTCATTATTCGCGGTGAAAAAACAGCCCTCGTCGATACCTCGCACGAGAAGTTTCGCCAGCAATACATGGAAACTCTGACGGGCGAAATTGACCCCAAAGAGATTGACTATCTAATTATCAGCCACACCGAACCAGACCACAGCGGTTTAGTCAAAGACGTGCTGGCGCTGGCACCCCAAGCGATTGTCGTGGGGGCGAAAGTAGCAATTCAATTTTTAGAAAACCTTGTACACCAACCCTTTGAGCGATTGGTCGTCAAAAACGGGGACAAACTAGATTTAGGAAACGACCACATTATCGAATTCGTATCGGCGCCGAACTTGCACTGGCCTGATACTATTTTCAGCTACGACAGCAAAACTCAAGTGCTGTTTACGTGCGATGCTTTCGGGATGCACTACTGTTCCGACAGCACCTTCGATGACGATTTAGCAGCAGTTGAGGAAGATTACCACTTTTATTATGAGTGCTTGATGGCTCCCAATGCTCGATCGGTACTCGCTGCGATGAAGCGGATGGCAGAATTGGGAGAAATCGGTACAGTTGCGACCGGTCACGGGCCTTTGCTGCGGCACAACGTAGTCGAACTTACCGGACGCTACAAAAAGTGGAGCCAAGCGCAAGCTAAGGCAGAAACCACTGTAGCGGTATTTTACACCTCCGACTACGGATGGAGCGATCGACTCAGCCAAGCGATCGCCCACGGTATCACCAAAACCGGTGTTGCTGTGGAAATGATGGATTTGAGAATCGCCGACTTGCAAGAAGTCCGCGAACTTGTCGGTACCGCCGCCGGTATCGTGATTTGTTCGCCGCCGAGTAGTGGTACTGCTGCTGTGAATGCCGAAGCTGCTATCAACACAATTTTAGTTGCTGCTAACAACAAACAATCTTTCGGTTTGTGCGAATCCGGCGGTGGCGATGACGCATCGATTTACCCGCTGCGAAACAAGTTCAAAGAGTTGGGTTTAAAAGAAGCATTTCCCAACATTTTGATTAAAGAATCACCGACAGAAGCGAGTTATCAACTTTGCGACGAAGCCGGCACCGACTTGGGACAGTGGCTGACGCGGGACAAGGCTGTCAAACAGATGAAAGCCCTCGATAGCGACCTCGATAAAGCTTTGGGACGGATCAGCGGCGGACTGTACATCATCACCGCTCAAAAAGGCGAGGTTAGCGGTGCGATGTTGGCTTCTTGGGTAACGCAAGCCAGCTTTAAACCGCTGGGTTTAACAATAGCAGTTGCCAAGGATCGGGCGATCGAATCGATGATGCACGCGGGAGATAAATTTGTTCTCAACGTGCTCGAAGAAGGCAATTATCAAACCTTGATGAGACACTTTTTAAAGCGTTTTGCTCCTGGTGCCGATCGATTTGCCGGAGTTAAAACTCAACCAGCAACCAACGGTTCTCCGATTTTGACAGATTCCTTGGCTTACATGGAATGTGAAGTAGTGAGCCGGATGGAACTTTCGGATCATCATATCGTATATGCGATCGTCGATAACGGCCGCGTATCCAATCCCGATGCGCTGCCTGCCGTTCACCACCGCAAAGTGGGAAATCACTATTAGGATGTCAGTTGACGGTTGACAGTTGACTGTTGTCAGTTGACTGTTGGCTGTTGGCTGTTGTCAGGAGCAAGAGGGAAATTCAACGATATATTGATTGACTGTCTGAGTCAACCCACCCCAAACGTATTAGTAAGGTGCGTCAGCCGATGTTTTATTCGACTTCATCATCGATTATCTACTGACGCACCCTACAATTACAGTCCAAGACGCAACTGGCTACGCAAAAACTCTCACCTTTGGGTGCTGGTGGCGCACCTTACGGGGTTTCTGGGTGTTGGGTGCGCCACCAGCAGCAAACCGGGCAAACCGTTGTCATTTAGACTCCATTTTAATAGGGGAATTGCCAATGCCTGCCAATCTTTTAGAAGACCGAGATTACACAATTATTATTGCCAGAAGCGATGCCAGCAGAGACCCTCAACATCCTTGGTATCAGGAGTGGGTAGAAGCACAGGCATCTCTGATTGACTTAGCAAAAAAATGTCAGCAATTTGACAGCGACGGCATCACCCTTTATGAAGCTTCTACTCCGATGTGGGAGTATAAAAATTCAAATGTTGCCCGGTTAGCTGAAATTTTGCAGCGACAAAATACGCAACCGGATTCAGCAAACCCCACTGAAATTAATTTGGAAGAAGCTCTGAAAGCAACTTTTAACGATTATTTCGCCAGCCAACCAAATGCCAAAGGCAAGAACGGAGCAATAATTGTTGTAGTCCTAGATCAAAAACCAGAAAATACCGCTGCTGTAGCTGAAATTATTGTAAGTGCAGCAAATAAAATAGATAAAGACGAAGAAATTGGAGTGAGCTTTATCCAAATTGGGGATGATTTGAAAACCAGGGAATTTCTGATTGACCTGGATACCAATTTACAGGGTAGAGGCGCAAGGTTTGATATTGTAGATACCAAGTTTTGGCACGAAATCAAAAGAAGTTCTGTAGTTCAGTTTCTCATAGGTGCAATTAATGACTAACACTTTGACTCCTAGACTCGCATCTGATGCCAAACCCCGCGACGTACAGTTTATCCCGATCGCACTCGATACTTTTATTCTGCGATCGCGCACTTGGGATAGACTCAAATTTGAAGTCGAGTATTCGCTGCAAAAGGGTACGACAGCCAATAGCTATATTATTCAAGCTGACAAAACTGCTTTGTTCGACCCGCCTGGGGAATCTTTTACTCAAAATTATCTGGAATTTTTGCAGCAACGGGTGGACTTGACTAAGCTGGATTACATAATTTTGGGGCATTTCAATGCTAACAGGTCAGTAACAATTAAAGGTCTGTTAGATTTAGCTCCTGAAGTAGCTTTGGTTTGCACGAATCCCGCCGCAATTAGTTTGCGCGCCGCTTTTCCCGAACAAGAGTTAAACATTATGATCGTTCGGGGAGAAGAAACTCTCAACTTAGGAAAAGGGCACGCCTTAAAATTTATCGCGACTCCGACTCCCCGTTGGCCAGATCAACTTTGCACCTACGATCCGCAAACTAGAATCGTGTTCACTGACAAACTATTTGGAGCTCACGTTTGCGGCGACCAAGTATTCGATGAAGGGTGGAGCGTTTACAGCGAAGATCGGCGCTATTATTACGATTCCCTGCACGCATCTCAGGCCAAACAAGTGCTGACTGCAATGGATAAATTCGCCGATTTACCAGCAGCATTTTATGCTCCCGGTCACGGCCCGATCGTCCGTTACGGCCTTAATGAACTGAGCAATTTGTATCGGGAATGGAGCCAGCAACAAAATTCAAAAGACTTGACAGTTGCTTTGATTTATGCTTCTGCTTACGGAAATACGGCTACTTTAGCCCAGGCGATCGCCAAAGGAATTACGAAAGCGGGCGTTGCGGTGGAAAGTATCAACTGCGAATTTGCCGAACCGGGAGAAATTCAAGAGGCGATCGAGAAATGCGCGGGATTTATCATCGGAACTCCCACGCTAGCAGGACACGCTCCGACGCAAATTCAAACTGCTTTGGGAATTGTTTTATCTACCGCAACTAAGAGCAAATTAGCGGGGGTTTTCGGTTCTTTTGGCTGGAGTGGAGAGGCGATCGACTTAGTGGAAAACAAGCTGAAAGATGCCGGCTATCGAATTGGATTTGATCCGATTCGAGCCAAATTTAAGCCGACGGCGGCGACGATTCACGAGTGCAAAGAAGCGGGAACGGATTTTGCTCAAGCTTTGATTCGAGCGCAAAAATTGCGGGCACCGAAACCGCAGTTAGCAGCGGGGAGCGATCGCACTGAACAAGCAGTAGGGAGATTGGTTGGTTCGCTGTGCGTACTCTCGGCGAAGCGGGGGGATGTTAGCAGTGCGATGTTGGCTTCCTGGGTGTCGCAAGCAACGTTTAATCCGCCCGGTGTGACGATTGCGGTGGCCAAAGATCGATCGATCGAAGCTTTGATGTACGCCGGAGATAAATTTGTACTCAATATCTTAGCCGAAGGGCGACAGTTGCGGAAGTATTTTATGAAAAACTTTGCTCCCGGAGAAGACAGATTTGCCGGAGTCGAAACAATGGAAGCTAGCAACGGCTGTCCGGTTTTGACTGATGCTCTAGCTTATCTGGAATGCGAAGTGATAAGTCGGATGGAATGCGGCGATCACTGGGTAGTTTATGCGGCTGTTGAAAACGGTCATTTGCTCAAAAATGACGGCGTGACAGCGGTGCACTATCGGAAATCTGGGAGTCATTATTAAAGTGAAGTAATCTTGATAAATCCTCGCTTTTCCACAAGTCCGCCGGGGGTTTAAACCCCCGGCTAATAGCGAAAGTCCTCTAAAGAGGACTGATGATTTTAACAGTCCTCTTTAGAGGACTTTCGCTTTGAGGCAGGGGTTTCAACCCCTGCCGGACTGGGGGAAAGCGCGTGTTTAATGATATAAAACTCCCTTACTTTTCTTTTATTTCCTGTTCCGGCCACAGATAAATAGCGCCAGAAATCAAAGTTAAAGCCACAGAAATCCAAAAAGCAATTAATGCGGGAAAATCCCACGCTTCAGACAGAGGAGCAATTAAAAGTGCGATCGCCACAATCTGACTCACCGTCTTCAATTTGCCCCAAATATTAGCTCCCGAAATCGTAGTTTTATTAACACGCCACCCCGCAATTGTCAACTCCCGACCAAAAATCAAAAACACTCCCCAAGCCGGGATTTTCCCCAACTCAATCAATACCAAAAGCGGCGCGAGCACCAACAATTTATCGACCAAAGGATCGAGAAACTTACCCAAATCGGTAATTTGATTCAGTTTCCTAGCCAAATAGCCGTCCAGCCAATCAGTAGCCGCAGCTACCACAAAAATTGCGGTGCAAATCCAGCGGCTTTGCGCGCTTGGGTCGTACAAACCGTAGAGCAGAAAAGGCACTCCCAGTAAGCGAGAAAAAGTAATCAAATTAGGCAAATTCATAATAGCAAGAAGTTCGGCAACGCGCAGTGTATCGGGATTTAACGGATGTAACAGATATCAGGAAGAAATCAGAAGTCGATCGTGCAATTCATTAACTGTCGATCCAGTTCTATGATATAATCTCGGCCGTAAGATTGATTTTCTAATCCTTGTACCAGATTTTCTGGCAGGTCTTGGGCAATTTCACTGCTACAGGAACCAGCCGCTAAAGCAATAGTGGCTACTGTATCCACATCTCCCGAAAAGGCAATGCAATCTTGGAGCAGTTTGCTCATACTATCATTTCGCACGATCGCAGTAATAGCTGCTCTAACACAGACCAAACCTTTAACGCTGACTTGTCCTTGCCAAGGTATCGACCACTCACCAGCTACGTGCCTTTCTAGAAAATTTCCCAAATTCTTCTTTAAACCTAGCTGATAAATAAAGTAATGGGACATCAAAGCAGCGGCTATAGCTGCATTAATGCCATCGGGAGTGTTGTGAGTAATTGCAGCTTGAACGGTAGCATTCTCGATGACTTTTTCAATAGTAGGAAAAATGCCAATGGGGCCTGCTCGCATCGCAGAGCCGCTTTTATCGCTAGCAGAGTAAATTTTTTCTAAGAATTCTTTTCCGTCTTGAACTTGTAGCAAAAAATTGTAAAATTTGCCCGCATAACCAAATCGCCGATCGCGGTGAAAAGCTGCAACAAATTTACTGGCTAAAAGTTCCGGCGTCCAAGGTTCTCGGCTGACGATCGCTTCTGCGACGGCTAAACTCATCTGCGTATCGTCTGTGTAACATCCAGGCTGGATGTCGTGATGGGGATGCTTTATGTAAGCGTTGAGATTGTTGTACAATTCGATCGTCTGCTGGTCAACAAATTCAAAACCCGCACCATAAGCGTCACCAATCGCTAATTCTATTAACATATATTTAATCAGTTCCCAGCTATTTCATCCCCTGTTTTTTCCTAAAATAATAAAAAAAACAACCCAAAACAACTTACCTATCTAACACGCACCGTTTTTGCTGAAGACCACCCCAATTGTTTTGCAAATCAGAGTGATGTCGTAGACAACAGACCACTTGCCCTGATAGGCGAGATCCATCTGCACAATTTCGTCAAAGTCTTTGACTCCAGACCGTCCGTGGACTTGCCACTCCCCAGTCATACCGGGTTTGACATTTAAACGCTGCCAGTGAACAGCGTCATAGGCAGCAACTTCATCAGGAGTGGGCGGTCGAGTTCCCACTAAACTCATGTCGCCGACTAACACGTTCCAGAATTGAGGCAACTCGTCCAAACTCGTGCACCGCAAAAAGCGGCCGACGCGGGTAATTCGCGGGTCATTTTCATTCTTAAAAATGTGACCGTTGGCTTGGTTGCTAACTAAATGTTTGAGCTTTTCTGCATCGACAACCATCGATCGAAATTTCCACATTCTGAAATGTCGCCCTTGGAAGCTGCAGCGGACTTGACTGTACAGCAGCGGGCCCCGATCGTCCAACAGCATCGCCACTGCCACCGGCACCGCCACCACTGCAGCAATTGCCAGTCCCAGCAAGGAACCCAAAATATCGATCGACCGTTTTACCTTGCTCGTTACGGATCGGTGATGTTGTTGTTTTGATACACCGACTCTGTAAGTAAATTCTTGAAAAAATAAGGACAGCATTTCTGATAATGAGGATTTCGACGAGGCACCCATCGGAAATTTCATATGATTTGTCTCAACTTTAACGATCTCTTACGTCCATCTTATTAGCCATCCCAAATCTGCAGAACCTGAAATACTCAGCTTTGCACAATCTTTAAAAACCCATAACACTTTTATAAAGTTTCTATGTGTTTTTTCTAAAAACGTATAAAGTTTATGTAAAGTTACGTAAATTTACTGAAAAAAGTTAGTCCTGGATGCAAAAAAACCTGGTTTCGACTAGGACTCTTCCCGGAAGACAGGGAGGGTGCTACAGAGAAACCGGGTTTTTTGCCGTTTAGCGATAAATATCGGTGCGAACATCCCAAGCAAGTGTTAGCGGCTCTAACAATTTTTGCTGGCTGCTAGAGGCGAGTTTGCCTAAATATTCGCGAACAACAGAGGCGTGTTCGAGATTCAAACGATAACCCCGCGAGACATCTTCCAAGAAAAGCGGCTCAGCCAAAATTGCTTCCCAATCAGGATTTTGCCTCGACTCCTCGGCCAGCAGCATGAAATCTTCCTCCGCAGGCACAAGCCCCGCCGGCAAATTTCCTTCCAAAATCCGCAAAATTCGGGGTTCGCAGGTGCGGGTATTCACGCCTTGGCGTTCCAACAACTGCAAAATTTCCTGAAAGCTCAGAGTTTCCTCACCCAAAACCTGCATTAATTCCCACAGCAGAAAAAAGTCGCTGTACTGCTGCTGCGACACACCCAAAATTTGAGGATAGAGAGCCAAACTGGCTAACCCGCAGGCAACTCGACCAATTTTTTGGGGGAAATTTGTACTTTGAGATACAGAATTTAATGCAGAATTGTCAATCTCAAAAATATCTCGATCGCCCTGCAAATCCTGGTCTTGAACCACGATCGCATTCGGCAACTTCTGCCGCAACCAGCGGGCGATCGCAGGCCAAGCACCCATACCCCCCGCACAAATCGCCTGATTAATCCCCGCCGGCGACATTCCGGCGCGGCTGAGCAAAGCATTCAATTCACGATTCAACTGCTGCACAAAAGGCACTAAAACCAGACTTTCCAAATCTTTGCGCTTCACATCCCAATGCTGCTGGCCAATATCCAAAGCAAAACTTTTTTGATGTTGCAAAATAACTTTTATTTGCCTTGCCGCCTCTAACAATTGCAAACCAAAAGCAGAACCTTGTAACTGCTGCTGCAATTGATAACGACTCGGCAAATCTGGATGACCAGGACGTGGCAAATCGATCGACATTCCCCAAGTTTCATTTTTAGCCAACAACTGACAGATAATATCCTGATCGAAAGCATCGCCAGCCGCATCAAAACTGTGGCAAGTAAAATCAGCACGAGTTAAATCTTGAAGATTGGACGGCAACTCAACTAAAGCTAATTCCACCGTCGCCGCCCCCGCATTCAAAATCAAAGTTCCCCCGCTAAAAGACGAAGCATTCACAGCCAGCGGTGCAGTTTCTTCACCGCCCTTAGCAGAATCCACGGCTGACGACTCGACTTCCATGTTATTTTTCACAGGAGTTACAGCAGCAAGCAAAGTGGCGATCGCATCTTCCACCACAAAAATTTGCGAACATGAAGCCACCAGAGACGCGCCCAAAACAGCCTCCCGCAGATTAAACATATAAACATCCGACCAGCCGGCCGGAGTCCCCAAAATTACACCCTGCAAGTCTAAAAGCGCCGCATCGAGAGTTTCTGGCGTCAATCCCGAAGCCCTACAAATTAAATTAGAAACTGGCAATCCTACAAAATTCGCCCTTGGTGTAGAATCCAAAATTTCCCCCGATTCGGCAAATTTTTGTCCCCGCAAACTCGGATTCAAAGTAGCCAGCAGTGCCCGCACACCTTGCAGCGGCAAGGCGATCGAAAAAGTCTCCAAGGGCGACCACTGCAACAGCGGTTCGTACATCCCAGCAGCCTCCCGCTGATAAGGAATGCCCACCTTTAAAGGCCATTTAAAATTTTCCAGTAAAAATTCTCCAGCAGGCAAAGCCTGGGGTCGGAATCCCACCGACTTGACTGTCACCTCTGACCCTGGGCTACCTGGGGATGTTTCCGCCATCACCGCAGCCGAGGGAATCCGACAACTGGCGTCTGCTGCCCAAGCCTCAGCCTGCGATGCTTCCCAGTAAATCGGGTGCAATTCGCCGCTGGTGCGATCGACCAAAGTCGCAGACAGACCGGTGGAACCAAAATCAATGCCCAAATACCAGCTAGAATTCCCGCGTTTTGGGGATGGGGCGATCGCACCTGCTGCAGAATGCCCAGCCGAGTCTTGCTGCTGTGTTTCGGCAAACTCGCTAAAATCGGTTTTCCCCTCAACCACTCCTGCTTTACTCTCTGTCGAAATTAGGTTTTTTTTTTGACTTTCTGGAGGACTCGATCGCAGTTCGTTAGTTTCGGCAGTTTCTGGAGGGGGAGAATCAGTCAAAGGTCGATCGGTCTCGGTCAAACTAGCCAAAATCTCGTCTAGCGTCAAATTCGAGTCGTCTTCCTCCGCAAACAAATCATCCTCAAGTTCGTTTTCCAAAACAAAGGGTTCATCCTCAGAGGAGAGTTCCAACACATCGGAGAACAAATCCTCCAGCGTGCCGAGTTCTTCCTCTGCCGCCTCCGCAAAGGGATTGTTTGCAATGCCTTCGGAGGAACTCGCCGATAAATCCAAGCTGTTAGCGACTGAGAAATTCGATCGCCCGAAGCTAGTATTTTCCAATCCCTCCAGATTGTAGAGGTCTGCCTCCAAAAGTTCCAGAGTATTGTTGTCCAAATTTAGAGCTCGATCGAGGTCATCTTCTAATTCCTCGACTGGCAGCAAATCCTCGTCCGGCGAAGCTTGGATGTACCCATCATCGAGCCCCTGCGAGGATGAGTCGAACTCGCCAGTTTGAACGTCACCGGCACTCGGCACACGGGGCCCGGCACTGGGGCCGTTTGGGCTAATTTCTGCAGGCGTTCTCGACGGCAAAGCTGCTGATTGAGGGACTGTAGCGCCGAACTGCTCGCCTTGGTTTTGAGCCGTTTCTAGATTTTCTCGATCGTCCGTGTCAATTTGCAGCTCAGCGGTTGAGGCTGGTGCTTCTGAAACTTGAGGTACTGTTGCCCCTTGCGGTTCAAATAAATCTGCTGTATCTAAAGTTAGAGCTTCTACAGAATTACCCATTACAAAGTCTGAATCTTCATCTACTAAAATCTCTTCCAGAGATTCGCCTTCATCCAGCAGATTTACAAACAAATCTTCGGTCATTTTTAGCGATTCGGCAGTTTCCTTATCCGTCGCCGCTTGATCTTGTACACCTTCACTTTGGGGCTCAATTACAGTATTCTCTACTGGGGTACTTTCGATTTGTAATTCTACTTCAGGAACCGCTTCTCCCGCGAACAAACTTGCATACAAATCCTCAATATTTTCGCCTGTTTGTGTTAAGCTATTCTCCGATTTACCGCCAGAAAACTCAGTTGCATTTCCCGATGTTTCGGGTGCAGAACCGAACAAATTATCTTGCAACTCCGGGAGCAAAATTGGGGCTTGAATGCGATCGCGGTCGCGCCTCAACTGTCTGAATTGCGGAGAAATTTCTGTACCGGCGTAGGGAAATCTGTCTTGTTCTCCGAATTCGCCGGTGCGAATTTCCTGCACCGAGTCTCCAGTCTGAGTCTCTGTGGCTGAGTGCTCGATCGCAGTATTTGAAGGGGCGGGAGCGACAGAAGATCGATCGGCTGCGGTTGGGGTGACGGTTTCGAGATTATTTGCTAAATCGATCGGTTGTTGAACGTAGGAAGAGGCTTCTCGCCCCAACTGTGAGGCCAAGTGGTTGACCAAAGCCGCGAACATCGCCTCGCTCTGCTGGCTCAAACCGTACATATTTTCGAGTTCTTGTCTCAAGGAAGCTTGATAGCTTTGCAGATTTGCTTGCAAAGCCTCGAACACGATAGCCATCCTAGAATCGAGACTCATCAGCAGACTGTCAGCATGAGATTGGAACAGTTGCATTTGCTCCAACCTCTGAGCCGGCGTCAGCAGCGGGTGTTCTTCTGAGGTTTGTGGGTTAAGTGTTACGTCAATAGCCGATTGTTCATCAGGCGCACTGCCCAAAGAGTAAGGTGCTGCGCTGCTTTGCAATAACTGATTTTCTAGGGAACTTAGAATTTGGGAGAAATCGCTAGTCAAGGTTTCTTCCAAGCGGGCAGTCAGTACCTGCAAGAATTCACCAATGATTTGCTGTTGGTTGGCTTGTTGCTGAGCTAGGGATTGTTGCTGCTGCCGTTTTGCTTCTAGCAGTTTGATTTCTTGAATTAGAGCTTGCTGCTCTTGCCGCAGAGCTTCTATGTCTTCTTGGAGCGGCCCTGTCAGGCTGGAACGCAGGTGGCTGATTTCTCCGGTTACGGCAAGCATGATTTGCTCTGCGGCTGAGGGGCCAGGGGCGGGCAGAGGCACTTTGGGTACTGGAACTGGTTGCGGGCGGACATTTGGGCGGGCGGGGGCCTTTGGGGCCGTTAGCTTTGAGTCTGAGGAAACCAGATAAGCGCGAACTCGCTCTAAAAGTTGGCGCTGGTGGACAGTATCAAGAGAACCCGTCCAAGGCAAGCGGGGTGCGGGCTTGCTGAGTACCTCGTCTATCTCAGCAATCAGTGCTTGAATTTTGTACTTCTGAGAATTCAAGGGCGGAACCTCTGGGAATGCGGCTTGGGAGAAACTTTACCGAAAAAAGACTGAACTCAGGCGGCAGCGATGCCAATAGATAGAATAATCTGAATGCGAGTCAGTCAGTAATTCACTAATATTTTCTGACCGAAGAACGAGACGCAAGCCCCCGGCCCCGGCCGTGGGGATAAGTCGGTAGCGGTTTCAACCGCCTTCAGTGTTTGATATAATTTGAGTAGCAAGTAAGAACAACCCTCTACGTGAGGAATCATTCTAGTACGGAGAGATCCCGGCAACGGAGATATCCGCCTTTGATGCGGAATACTTAAAGGGCAAATAATGGCAGAGTGAGGAGCGTACCTATCTGGCTTTTGTGGTGGACTCAGAAAGCGAAAATAATTTAAAAGTAAGCGCAATTGCAACACCTCTCATGCTGGTAGTTGTTTTGAGCGTGTAGGGGGACTTTTGCCTGTCCCTTTCAAGTTCGTCTTGAAGAATCCCCCGGATTGGGCCGTGGGGAGTGTCAAAACTGTTAATTAACGTTTTGTCTTCGGATAACTTCTATTATTGCCTATGATAGGTTAGCCGGTACTTCCGCACCAAATGCCCGCTTCTATCAAGTGCAAATGCTGTCAAATTCTGCGGCTCAGGGGCGAGTTTCCTGACCCGGAGGCTGATTCCTGCTCGGAATAGCTGCGATCCCCACAAACTTTTGCCTTCACCTGCTTGAACGGCGGGCCGCACACTGTCACCGCGTGTTTCGTTAGCATGGCGGCGCGCCACTGTCTCTTCATCTTTCACCGACTTGGAAAAAACCTCAAACAATTTGCGATTTGGGATGCCGGATTTGGGATTGTCCCCGTACAGTCGGTTTGAGTAACCTTTTATTATAGCCTTTTATCTGTATTTATGGCTAGATACTAATGGTACAATAATCTTGGGGTAGCAGAAAAGTTTGCTGGGAAGTGGGTGGGTTTCGCTCGCCAAGAGCGCCCGCCTTTAGGCTCGCAATGGCTGTGGATTTTGCCGATCGTGCTGACATTTACCAGGTTCTAGGCAGTTGCTCGGATTTGGGAGCTGTCTGCCGTGCTTGCACCCCTTGTGCTCGTGGATTTGGCCTTCTCGACTGCTGGGCTGACTGACAACAAATCTCTCAGCAGTGTTAAGCTTGTCTTCGCGAAGTGCTTGTCTTCGGTAATTCGATCGGCTCAGTCGTTTGCCACATTGCTAAAATTTTGTTAATAAAATTTGCTCCGTGGTATATATCTAAAAAATTATGGTATATTCTTTAGTTTCTGGCTCGCAATCAGAGCTTGAGGCTATTAATTCCCATATTGGGCCTTTGACCGCAAAACTTTAGAGGTAAAATTGCCGATTTTAGATCCTTGTTTCTCAAATCTTGAATCTCAAATCGAATGACTCGGCTGCAAGCTATTTCTAACTGCCCAGCGCAGATCAAGCGCGTAAATTAAAATGATGGCCTCATGGAAGACCGCTTTAACACCCGAGATCCGCAGTCCAATATAAATCAATTGATAGTTTCTACTCCTTTTTTTGCAGGCTTGCCCGATCCTGTAATTGAGAGAGCAACTCTCCACATCGTTACCCGCAGTCATCCGGCAAATCAAGTGATTTTACTCGAAAATGACTGGGGAACATCAGTGTATTTTATATTGGATGGTTGGGTGAAAATTCGCACCTACAACCTAGACGGAAAAGAAGTAACACTGAATATTTTAGGGAAAGGAGAACTGTTCGGGGAAATGGCCGCGATCGAAGAAGCACCGCGATCGACAGATGTCATCACCCTAGCCCCGACACTGATCGGCAATATGCCATCTCAGGATTTTGTGCAGCTTATTCATACCGAGCCGCTAGCAGGCATTCGCCTAGCTCAACTGATGGCGCGTCGCCTGCGACAAGTCAACCGCCGCCTGCGTTTGCGAGAGTCTGACAGTACCTCGCGAGTAGCAGATATTCTATTATTTTTGGCAGAGGGGCAAGGCAAAAAAATCATGGAAACAGGAGGTACAGAAATACCGAACCTGCCACACAGAGAATTGAGCAGCCTCAGCGGGCTGGCTCGCGAAACAGTAACGCGAGTGCTGAGCAAGCTGGAAAAAAAAGGAACTATTCAGCGCGAACGTGACGTTTTGTGCATTCCCGACCTGCACGCCTTAGAGCGTCTGTTAGTCTAGAAGTATCAGAGTTTGCTTTTATTGAATCTAATTCAAAAGCACTCTCTGTTAACTAACTGATATTAATGATTTCCCGCAGGAGGTAAAGCTGTGAGTTTTAAGAAAATTTTCGCTGCCTTAGATGATTCAGAACTGAGCCACCGCGTCTTCAGTCAAGCTTTAGAATTAGCTCTGAGCGATCGGGCCCAAGTGATGCTATTTAACTGCGTTACTGTCAACACGTTGGGCGAGACGGCAGTGCCAATTCCGGTAGATTTGGGCATGAATGTCGAGTTAATGAATCAAGCTTATCAAGCTCAACGTTTGCGGCTGGAAAGCGAGGAAAAACAGGCTTCGGGCTTGCTCAAAAATTACTGCGACGCCGCAGCAAAACAAGGATTGCAGGTAGAATTTGACTGCAAAAAGGAGGGCGATCCGGGGCATTGTATCTGTGAAGCAGCCGAAAATTGGGGCGCAGATTTAATAGTGTTGGGAAGGCGTGGCCGCACGGGCTTCACAGAAGCTTTCCTCGGCAGCGTCAGCAATTATGTCGTTCACCACGCATCTTGTTCGGTTTTTGTAATCCAGGAAGTCAAAATCGAAAAATAATGCTGCTGAAAATTTAGGCTGAGAAAACCCATCTCAAATAAGACTTGCGTTCGTACCTAAACCCGGTTTCTGCGAGCAATATTAAATTTGGCGGCGGGGCATCCAAACAGTGAAACCGGGAATCAGCCGTATGGGGCGCAAGTCCCCTAAAATCTAAAATCTAAACTCTAAAATCGGAAAATCGGGAATCAGCCGTATCGGGTGCCAGCCCCGTAAAATCTAAAATCTAAAATCTAAAATCTAAAATCGGATGAGTGATTTTTTGTCAGCAGATGCTGCGCCTAATTCGGGTAGTTCACCCAGTACAAATAACGAGCCGGAAACCGCCGATATTTCAGCAATGGCTGGCGATCGTACAAATCCAGATCCTGGGAAGCGCCCCTCTGGGGAAGCGCCTTTAAGGCTGGTAGAAACGGCTTTTTTGGCAAGTACCGCTAGCTTAATTTGGCTGGTAAATTATTACTTTCCGCTGGGGCCTTTGCTGCGGGTTTTTTTCCCGATACCCATCGCCCTGGTTTACTTGCGCTGGGGCAACCGAGCAGCTTGGATGGCAGCTTTGGTATCGGGTTTGCTGCTGTCGGTACTGATGGGCCCGACGCGGAGCATTTTATACGTGATGCCTTTTGGAATTATGGGAGTTGCGCTGGGAGGACTTTGGAGGCGCAAAGCGAGTTGGTCACTCTCTATTAGTGTGGGCGCTCTCATTGGTACTGTCGGCTTCTTTTTTCGGTTTTGGCTGCTGTCAGCGTTGGTGGGTCAAGATCTATGGGTTTACGTAACGGCCCAGGTAACAGAGATGGTGGAATGGGTGTTTGTGAAGCTGGGCTGGCTTAATGTACCGAGTTTGGACACAATTGGGGCGATCGCCGCCGGGATGATTTTAGTTAACAATATTGTCTATTTATTTGTAGTGCATTTAGTAGCTTTGCTGCTATTAGATCGTTTGGGAAATCCAATTCCGCGACCGCCAAGCTGGGTGCAAGTTTTGATCGATTATGAAGAGTAGTTATTAGTCCTTATACCAATTAAATGGGTATAACTAATTATTTTAAAAGGATTCGCCCTCGCACTTAAAATTTTGAAGAACACGTCCTGGGTGATCGTCTTCCACTTTATAAGCGCGCTCCCTATTAACTTACGCGATTTTACTTATACGGTTCTAATTGAATCCTGACCAACTTGTGAGCCAATATCGAGTTGATTAGTAGCAAGCCATTGTATTTGTGCAGGCACACTAAATATAGCGGGTCTGCGTAAGTCCTGGATTTAACGTATAGCCTTTCTCAGAAAGATGAGGTACTCATGGCCTCCGTGGCCTCCGTGGCCTCCGTGGGCATACCTCACCACGCTTGAGAACCGCTATATCATCATTCCAGCGCTGCTTCCTCCTAGATTTTTCGTTTTTACCGTACTTTTTAAGACGGCTTCAATTTTAGCTTTTGTGCATAGATCCCGCGCTCGCCCCTCTCTTCCCGAAAACCCCTTTTTCCCCGAAGCCCTTATTATTACCAAAAGTGCGATCGCACTTCCCTCAATCATAAATTGGGAGCATCTCATATTTGTAAAAATACTTCTTCTGGCTCCTTCCTTCTTCTGGCTCCTTCCTTCTTCTTCTTTCCT
>NZ_JAUBOZ010000124.1:0-3603 GCF_036700475.1 Microcoleus sp. T2B6
ATTAATAATTAAATGGGGTCGCAAAATCAAAAATAAGGGTAATGATTGTATCACAGTTTAAATGTGCAACAGCTTACCATGAAAAAAATTTGCTTCAAAGTGGACTCAAATATATATCTGGCGGAACTTGAGGGTTTTATGCAAATTCGGGAAAATTGTTACATAAGTTTACATTAGCGTTGCCCGATCGCCCAAAGTTACAGCACTTTGCGAGCAAAGCGCTCTTAATTATCTATCTGGGGGAACTTGAGGTTTTTATGCGAATCGCAGGAAATCGTTACATTAGTTTACAGTTGGGTTGCCGATCGCCCAAAAATTCAAAGCCACCCCGCATTTAACTTACTGGTTCAGTTGACTGAAACTATTGTGGGGTGGGGAGGAGAGCCCGCCCAAAGCTGCAATTCAAATAAATACTCCTGAACGCACCGGTGGTCAGAAACCGTTTTTTGCGACAATATTTCGTTACAAACCGCAGAAACGGCAAAAAACCCGGTTTCTTTGGTTTTGATGCGTAAGTCGCGATCGAGAAAAGCTTAGTTGCGCTTGAGTGTTGAAGGCGCTACCTACATTGAATGTACCTGGTGATTTTGGTTCAAACTATTGTGGGGAGTAGGGGTTGGGCATCCTGCCCGCCAAAATCTACAATGTAAATGCAACAAATCTGGCGTTGCGCTTGGATGTTGAAGCGACTTTGTGCTCCGTGCGGGCCCTACAAGTGCGATCGCCCCAGACAATCCCTTATCCCCTACAATAAACAAGCAATTATTATATTTTGAGTTATCCTGTGAGTCCTACTGCCGAAGTCAGCAATACCCTAAATGCGGGCGCTCTACCAACCGTTACCGCTACCGCAGCCCGCCGCGCTGTTTTTCCCTTCACTGCAATTGTTGGCCAGGAGGAGATGAAACTGGCGCTGCTGTTGAATGTCATCGATCCCAAAATTGGCGGGGTGATGATTATGGGCGATCGAGGTACTGGTAAATCTACCACAATCCGCGCCCTCACTGATTTGCTGCCGGAAATTGAGGTGGTGGCTGACGATCCTTTTAACAGTCATCCCACTGATCCTGATTTGATGAGCGATGAGGTGCGCGATCGCACTTTATCTCAAACTGACATTAAAATCGCCCGCAAAAAAGTCCAAATGGTAGATTTACCTTTGGGCGCTACCGAAGACCGAGTTTGCGGTACGATCGACATCGAGAAAGCTTTGTCGGAAGGTGTTAAAGCTTTTGAACCCGGTCTTTTAGCTAAAGCTAACCGTGGCATTCTGTACGTTGATGAAGTCAATTTGCTCGACGATCATTTAGTCGATGTTTTGCTCGACTCCGCCGCCAGCGGTTGGAATACTGTTGAAAGAGAAGGCATTTCGATCCGCCACCCGGCTAAGTTTATTTTAATCGGTTCCGGGAATCCAGAAGAAGGAGAATTGCGGCCGCAGTTGCTCGACAGATTCGGGATGCACGCAGAAATTCGGACTGTAAAAGACCCGAATTTAAGAGTGGAAATTGTCGAACAGCGCTCTAGTTTTGACCAAAATCCGGCGGAGTTTCTCGCGAAATACCAGCGCGAACAAGATGAGATGCAGCAGAAGTTGGTGGAAGCCCAGGAAAGATTGAAATCGGTAACTATCGATCGAGAGTTGCGGGTAAAAATCTCCCAAGTTTGCGCGGAATTGGACGTAGACGGGCTGCGGGGCGATTTGGTGACGAATCGGGCTGCGAAAGCTTTCACGGCCTTGGAATGCCGCACAGAGGTGACTGTGGACGATATTCGCCGGGTGATGACTCTGTGTTTGCGGCACCGGTTGCGGAAAGACCCGCTAGAATCAATAGATTCGGGGTATAAAGTGACTAAAGTGTTCGATCGGGTATTCGGTCTAGAAACAACTGAGGGGTAATTGGTAATTGGTAATTGGTAATGGGTAATTGGTGGTGATGAAACCTTCCCAAATTTTCATACCTAATTCCCATTCCCAATTACTAATTCGGGCAATGGAAAAACGAATTTTAGGATTAGATCCGGGCTTAGCAAATCTTGGCTACGGGGCAATTAGTTGTCAAATTGTCCCTGGCAAACAAGATAAAAACAGCGTTTCCATGATTGATTGCGGCGTCATACAAACCACGCCAAAACAGGAAATGGGGCAGCGTTTGAAAACAATTTACGACGATTTGCACGAGGTAATTGAACAGATTAAACCTGATATAGCAATTGCCGAAAAACTGTTCTTTTACAAGATGGGAAATACCATACTTGTAGCCCAAGCGCGGGGCGTTTTGACCCTAGTATTGGCGCAGTGTGGAGTGCCGCTGTTCGAGTTTACGCCGGCTCAAATTAAGCAAGCTTTGACGGGCCGCGGTAATGCGGATAAATCTGAAGTGCAAGACGCCGTGGCGCGGGAGTTGGAGTTGGGTTACATTCCGAAACCCGATGATGCGGCCGATGCTTTGGCGGTGGCTTTGACTGGTTGGTACGATGATGATATTTGTCCGAAGAAAATAGAGTTGGAAACAGGAAAAATTTAATCTAATCTTTAGTCCGCGAAGGCGGACTTGGTTTGTGTAGTAGCGATTTCAATCGCCGATTCCTAATTCCCGTTCAAATCATCGGCAAATTAAGAACAAATCCGGGCAAGACATCTTCTCCCGATAAACTTACAGGAAATTGTACAATCTCTACTTCGCGAGAAGGGCGATAAATCTCCACTTTTTCGTCTAGAGGATTAATTAACCAACCCAAGCGTAAACCGCTGTTTAGATACTCCTGCATTTTCTCCTGAAGCGGCCGCAGGGGGTCTGGGCGCGATCGCAATTCTATGACAAAATCAGGACAGATTGGCGGAAATTTCTCTTGTTCTTCTGCTGTTAAAGCAGACCATCTTTCTAAGCTAACCCAAGCGGCGTCTGGAGCTCGATAGCCATTATTAGGCAAGCGAAAAATTGTAGAAGAACTAAACACTCTCCCTAGCTGCGTTTTACGGTTCCACAAGCCCAAATCTGTAATTAAATAGGCTTTTCGATTGCCGCTGACTCCGCCTACGGGGGACATAATAATGATTTCTCCTTTAGGTGTCCGTTCAAATTGCCAATCTCGATTCATCTGGCATAAACGGTAAAACTGTTCGTCTGTTAGTTCGACAGTATCTAAGTTTAAAGTAACGGTCGTCATTTTATGATCTTTCCTCTCTTCTCCTCTCTTCTCCTCTCTTCAGTCTTGCGTTGCGCGGACGAAAGTTTGTGCGGTAGGGGCAATCCGTTGCCCTGATTCCAATCGCCGATTAATCTATTTTAGCGCCATTTTATTGAGAATCTTTGTTTTAATGAAAAATTAATTTTTATACAATTCCTAATTTTCTAAGTGCTATTGTCCGGTTTTTCGATGCCAAGTGTAAATCTGGTTTGAATTTTAAGGCTTTGTCGTAGGAGGCGATCGCATCTTCAATCCTGCCTAAATTACCCAGTGCATTGCCCCGATTGAACCAGGCTTCGTCTTTATCTGGTTTGATTTCTAAGGCTTTGTCCCAGGAGGCGATCGCTTCTTCTCGCCTGCCTAAATCATCCAGTGCAAGGCCCCGAATGTTCCAGGCTTCGTGATAATCTG
>NZ_JAUBOZ010000124.1:3703-19918 GCF_036700475.1 Microcoleus sp. T2B6
GTTTGATTTCTAAGGCTTTGTCGTAGGAGGCGATCGCATCTTCAAGCCTGCCTAAATTATACAGTGCAATGCCCCGAATGTTCCAGGCTTCGTGATAATCTGGTTTGATTTCTAAGGCTTTGTCGTAGGAGGCGATCGCATCTTCAAGCCTGCCTAAATTATACAGTGCAATGCCCCGATTGAACCAGGCTTCGTGATCATCTGGTTTTAATTTTAAGGCTTTGTCGCAGGAGGCGATCGCTTCTTCCATCCTGCCTAAATCATCCAGTGCAACGCCCCGATCGAACCAGGCTTCGTGATCATCTGGTTTTAATTTTAAGGCTTTGTCGTAGGAGGCGATCGCTTCTTCAAATCTGCCTAAATTATCCAGTGCAACGCCCCGATCGAACCAGGCTTCGTGATAATCTGGTTTGAATTCTAAGGCTTTGTCGTAGGAGGCGATCGCTTCTTCAAATCTGCCTAAATTATCCAGTGCAACGCCCCGAATGTACCAGGCTTCGTGATCATCTGGTTTGAATTCTAAGGCTTTGTCGTAGGAGGCGATCGCATCTTCTAGCCTGCCTAAATTAACCAGTGCAATGCCCCGAATGAACCAGGCTGTGTGATAATCTGGTTTTAATTTTAAGGCTTTGTCGTAGGAGGCGATCGCTTCTTCAAATCTGCCTAAATCATCCAGTGCATTGCCCCGATTGTACCAGGCTTCGTGATCATCTGGTTTTAATTTTAAGGCTTTGTCATAGGAGGCGATCGCATCTTCTCGCCTGCCTAAATCATCCAGTGCAAGGCCCCGAATGAACCAGGCTGTGTGATAATCTGGTTTTAATTTTAAGGCTTTGTCATAGGAGGCGATCGCTTCTTCTAGCCTGCCTAACTTACGCAGTGCAATGCCCCGAATGTTCCAGGCTTCGTGATAATCTGGTTTTAATTTTAAGGCTTTGTCGTAGGAGGCGATCGCATCTTCAAAATCACCTTTCATAAATTGCTCATCTCCTCGCTTTTTCCATTCCTCAGCCTCCCCATCCGAAGATAGCGGAAACACAACCAAAATCTCCCTACCAACATTCCCCGCAACCTCTCCCAATTTCCCGATCGCAACTCTACTCAACAACTCCAACCTGCGCGCCAATTTCTGAAGCGATACCACCGCATCCGTAGACGCTGTACTCCCCTGCGCGCCCTCCAACAGTCGAGCCCCAAACCTCCGCAACCAAGCCGCCAATTCACCATTTTTAATTTGTTTTGCGAGTAAGAATCCCACAACATCGCCTCTTCCCCAGCCCTCATTCACCCCTTCGAGAAGTTCCATCAACTTCGCCTCGTATTCCGCATCAGTCAAAGTTGGCCGCGGTTGAGGAGGTGTCGGTTGAATCTTCGGGGGAGTCGTACCCAATAGCCGCTGAATTAATTGTTTGAGGAATCGCCAGATTTTATTTAACATTGGTGAGATTTTGAGGCGGTTGGTTTTTGTTATTGTAGCAACAATTGCCCGGATTGGTCGTCAGTCCGATAGTCCGCCAGAGGTTGAAAAGGCGATCATCGTGATTTGTCGTTAGTCCCATAGTCCGCCAGGGGTTGAAACCCCTGTCTCATAGCGAAAGTCCTCTGAAAGAGGACTGAAGATGTGCACTATGTTAATTAAGGGTGACATTTTGAACATTGTTAATTACCATTGAAATCCTTCTCATCAGTCCTCTTGAGAGGACTTCAGCTATGAGACGGGGGTTTCAACCCTCGTCGGACTCCGCAACATCGCAATCTGACATTTTGAACATTGTTAATTACCATTGAAATCCTTCTCATCAGTCCTCTTTCAGAGGACTTCAGCTATGAGACGGGGGTTTTAACCCTCGTCGGACTCCGCTATGAGACGGGGGTTTCAACCACATTGAACTATTGCACCAGTGATAAAATTTAAACACTCAATCCCAACCCAAAACAAAAAAAATGCTATAATATTAACTTTAATTGCTAAACTAATCCCACTAGCAGAAAACACAGGAAAATAATATGGTGATTATTACCTCACAACAAATTGCCCAATTCCGCTCGCAATTAGCCGAATATCCCGAAGCCCTAAAAGCCCTAGACGCCATCGAAGATTGCGAAGGTAACATCGAAGATGCAGCGATATCTCTAGCAATTCAAGCCGGACAAGAACCGAATATCTCAGAAAATTGGTTAGACGGATTGGCCAAAAGATGCCGCGTCGCTATCTGCAAGTCAGAGGTTAAAGAAGAGTTGACAAACGGACAATTGAATGCAGCATTTAGAGATTTAGTTGCCGCAAAAATTTGCCCTGATATTTTGGTAACTTCGGTGATTATTTATGTATTTAAAACTGGGGTGGATGATTTTTGCGAGCCTCTAGAATATAAACTGTAAAGCCATCGCTGCATTTAAAAATTAGGTGAAGCGAAGCTATCGCCAAGGGTAGGGAATCGCCCTCATTTCTCAAAACATGATACAACGAGGCGATCCTCTTCGAGGGCTTCGCTAACGCACTTTTTCTCTACCCCTGTGCACTACTGTACCCAGCCGCCATCAAATCCGGCGACAAACCCAAAGATTTCCCCAGCAAACGAGCAAGTTGCACTAAAAAATTAGCAGTATCTTCGTCACCTGCGCGGGCCATTGAAGCCGATATCTGGATTAGCATTTGCACAAATCCCGCATCAATTAAATCGGAACAGGAACTCAAAACCTCTGGTTCTTGGCCGTTGGGGCAAGTAAGCACTCGCTCGATTAAGTTCAAATAAGCCTCTTGGCGTTCTGGATTCATTTTGGGAGGATCTGTACAGTAAATAATTTATTATTACGTTTAACTGATTCCTGTCAATCAGGCGATCGAATATGCGATCCCCGTCTTTCCTCTAGAAACTCCATTCAGTCAGGAATAGACACAAGTTTAAAGAAAATCTTAAGTTTCTCAATGCTAGTTTAGTCGAGGTAAGGTGCGCCGAAGAGCACCCTACTATTCAAGGGAATTAGGAATATAAAAAATGAAAATAGGAATATTTTTAGGAAATCTAGGAAACCCCGCCATCTACTATCCCAAACTCGCCACAATTACTGGCGGAGTCGCGGCGAGTATTTTTCTTTGCCAATTATTGCAATGGCAAGCAGAACATTCCTACTCCGGCGAATGGGTGAAAACTAACAGCGCAGAAATAGAAAAAGCCACCGGTTTAAATCAGGAAGAACAGGAATTAGCGAGACAGCAACTCAAAGTGCGATCGCTCCTCAAAGAAAAACTACCAAATCCCAATACCGACACCCTAGAACTCTGGGCGGACATTGACGCTTTTGAGGAAAAACTCAATAACTTTTGGACATCCAATCCTGCCGGAATTATACCACAGACAAGCCGCGAAAACAACAATCACCCTGTAGAAATATTACCCGAAACATCACCCCCAAATCATGTAGTTAAAACCGACAAATATTTTGGGCAACCCCGCCAGCAAATAGCCGTTGCTGTCACCCCGAATTACCGATTTAGCGGCCCTTGGAATTCTCAAGAACAATTGCACAACTTTCAGCGAGCTTTAGAAGCATATGCTCAAGAGCATAATTTAGGATTCGGCAATCCTTCTGGATGGGCATTTAAAATTATTGACAGCATGACAAAAGGCTTAACCTCGACTTTTTGGGAGGAATTTATCGCCGGAATTCCTTTAGGAGAAAGTCAGAAAGTCCAGCGGGATTGGGAAATCGAGCCGGAAGTGCCTTATCCTGCTTTTGAAGAAGAGCGAATTCAGTATTACGTCCACAAAGGAGAACCGCTGGAAGCAGCAGTATCTAAAGCTCGTGCTGACTTGAGAAACCCGGTTTTGGGCAAAGATTTGTGGGAGGGATTTCTGCGAAAGTGCGATCGCATTGCTGATGATGCACTCAAAGCAAAACAGCAGGGCGTTGACACACCATATCTGCCGTCTTCCTTCAACGAAAAACCGCAAATCACCAAGGATAGCGTTATGCGGAAGTTAGGGGCGATCGCGCCTCAATCAGTCTTAAATCAATCCACATCTGAAACAATTGTTGAACCGCCAAAACTCCAACAAAAAGAGCTGCCAGCCCCCGCCGAAATCCCCAGTATTTCCTCTTTGCAAAAAGCTTACCAAACTCCTCTGGGCCGAAGTCTAGTAGAAAAACAAATTGCTGCCAACCCAGAATGGGGCTACGAAATAGTAGACGGTGAAATAGTCGAATCAATTCCTTTTTAGGAAGTAGGGTGCGTTAGTAGAAAAAACCTATTTTTTATACTAAAGTCAAGACTGACGCACCATACAAGCTAAGCAAATATGAAACGAATTAGCGAGATTAATCCGCTGGGAGAAGAGCGACCAAATCCTTCTGAGGAAACTCGGAAAAATCTGCGACGGGAAAGGTTGCAGCGAGAAAGAGATGAAGGATATCAAATGTTAGTTGAACTCTGCAATTTAGGCGAATGCGATATTGCCGATCAGTTGGCAAATCGCAACTCTAATTGGGGTTATGAAATAGTTGATGGCATTGTGATGGAGAGGATAGATGGCGATGGTCTTCAATAAGGTATGGTGCGTCGCTATGAGATTTTCGATCCGATTTAAATATCTTCGAGGGCGACGCACCCTACAACTAAGGAATGAGAATTAAATAACTTCCACAATAACAATTAAAATTGTAAGTTATTTAATTCGCGCTCCTAAGAAATCAACATACCGCAATGTCTATGTTAAAATTATAACTAAAACTTAAATCCCTATCAAAATATGACAACAACTATTAACGCCAAAAATATCACTCTCGGTGAAGTAAGTCAATTTTTCAAATTCCAAGAGCAGCTTAATAATGACACGTACACAATTTTTTTATCCTTAGAATCCTTAACAGAGATAGAACAGTTAGAACTCGCCCAAATCCGCAACGATTTTCGCGAATACCTCTCAGTGGAAAGAGTCTCTGAAGGACTGGTACAGGCTTTAACTACGTTTCCCTTAATGCGATTGGCTGGCTTCTACCGCCGCCCAATCAAGATGAGTCTAGAACAAGACATTGCTAACATAACTATAGAAGATGAAGACACAACGATTACAGGCAGATTAGACATTTTAGCAATCAATAAAGAGAAACAAATTGCCGCTGATATACCATTTTGGATTTTAGTAGTAGAATCTAAAAATAGTCTAATTGCTCCCCGCGCAGGTTTGCCCCAACTCCTAACTTACGCCTCTAAAAGTTTAGAATATCAAGAGTCTGTTTGGGGGCTGGCAACTAGCGGAGAGTTTTATCAGTTTGTCCATATCCGCAGAGGAAATCCCCCAACCTATCAGCTAATGCCATTTTTGACTTTGATGGAGTCCGACTCTTCAATTTTGTTGCTGCAAGTGTTAAAAGCTATTTGCAAACTATAAAAAAAGAGGCAGAGAAAATTCTCCGCCTCCAATCTGCAATGACTGTTAACCTAAAAGTTAGATTAGCCAGCCAATACTTTTTAGTAGCCTCTGGTGTTAGGCTTGTGGACGATGAAGCTGAGCACTTGGCATTGCTTCACGTTGTCAAAACCCATGACGCGGATGTAGCAGCTAGGATTTTCTTGACGGCAAGCTTGAACTTCAGCCATGATTTCTTGGACGCTGCGAGCACCAAACAAAGGCAACTTCCACAAAGTCCAGTAGCGCATTTCAGCAGCAGAGGTTTCGTTGAATTCTACGCCGGGAATGTAGCCTTGATCCAGGATGTACTGGAGTTGCTTGGCAATTTGGGCGTCTGTCAGCGGGGGCAAATAGGACAGAGTTTCGTAACGACGCTCTTTAGGTAAAGTCTTCATTTTTTGTATCTCTAAGGTGTGTGTTCGATCGCACTTGTCGATCGATTAACTCGACAAATTATCCAGATTCGGTTCAGAATCTATTGATGTTTCAGGATTACTGCTAGGAACAGACCAATTAAGTTGCGTAGTTCGCTCTAAATGCTGGCGTCTGTGTTCCATATTCGCCTGTTGAATGCCAGTACAAACCATTTCTGGCAAATATTCTGTCACATCGTGAGCCAGATACTCTCGCACAGTCATGATCCGAAAGCCTAAATCTTGATTTTCCAAAAGCAACTCTTGAATATAAGCTTCTCCATCTTGGATTTTGCCCTTAGTGGAAAACTCATTCAACCAGATTGCCAGAGGAGGATTGGTTTCGCTCAACTGAGCTACCACCATCCGCACGGATTGATAGGTTAGGTAACTTGCCAGCACCTTAGCGGTGTCTTTCGCAACTTGTTTGAGATCCATTTTTGACCCCAGCTCCCTCAAATTTTAGATTTTGGATTTTAGATTTTGGATGCAAACTTACTTGTAAATCTTCTTCAAAGATAAAGACTTCCCAGCAAGTTTGCGACCTAAAACCTAAAATCTCAAACCAAAAATCCTTAAAGGGTATCCATTGCCTCGAACTCAAACTTGATTTCTTTCCAGAGTTCGCAAGCAACAGCCAGTTCAGGAGACCATTTGCAAGCTTCGCGAATTACGTCGCCGCCTTCGCGCATCAAGTTGCGGCCTTCATTACGAGCTTGGACGCAAGCTTCCAAAGCAACGCGGTTAGCAGTTGCACCAGGTGCGTTACCCCAAGGGTGGCCCAAGGTGCCGCCGCCGAACTGCAAGCAGGAGTCGTCGCCGAAGATTTCCACCAAAGCCGGCATGTGCCAGATGTGGATACCACCAGAAGCAACCGGCATGACACCGGGCATGGAGGCCCAATCTTGGGTGAAGTAAATACCGCGGCTGCGGTCTTCTTCGATGTGGTCTTCGCGCATCAAGTCTACGAAGCCCATCGTGATGCCTTTTTCGCCTTCGAGTTTGCCCACAACTGTACCGGAGTGCAGGTGGTCGCCACCGGACATCCGCAAGCACTTGGCAAGCACGCGGAAGTGGATACCGTGGTTTTTCTGACGGTCAATCACGGCGTGCATAGCGCGGTGAATGTGCAGCAAGATACCGTTGCGGCGGCACCATTTGGCCAAGGTGGTGTTTGCAGTGAAACCACCGGTCAGGTAGTCGTGCATGATGATGGGGGTTTTGATTTCCTTAGCGAACTCAGCCCGCTCCATCATTTCTTCGCAGGTAGGGGCGGTTACGTTGAGGTAGTGACCCTTGACTTCGCCGGTTTCTGCTTGGGCTTTTTCAATAGCTTCTTGAACGAACAAGAAACGATCGCGCCAACGCATGAACGGTTGCGAGTTGATGTTTTCGTCGTCTTTGGTGAAGTCCAAACCGCCGCGCAGAACTTCGTAAACTGCACGACCGTAGTTCTTAGCAGACAGACCCAATTTGGGTTTAATTGTACAACCCAGCAAAGGACGGCCGTACTTGTTCAATTTGTCCCGCTCAACGGTAATACCGTGAGGAGGGCCTTGGAAGGTTTTCAGGTAAGCGATGGGAATCCGCAAGTCTTCCAAACGCAGAGCGCGCAGAGCTTTAAAACCGAACACGTTACCGACCAAAGAGGTCAGCAAGTTGGTGACGGAACCTTCTTCAAACAAATCCAAAGGATAAGCAATGAAGCAGATGTATTGGTTGTCTTCACCGGGAACTGGTTCGATGTCGTAGCAGCGACCTTTGTAGCGGTCGAGGTCGGTCAGGAGGTCAGTCCAAACAGTCGTCCATGTACCTGTAGAAGATTCAGCAGCCACAGCAGCGCCTGCTTCTTCTGGGGGAACTCCCGGCTGCGGTGTGACGCGGAAGGCAGCCAAAATATCTGTATCTTTCGGCGTGTAGTCCGGCGTGTAATACGTTAGTTTATAGTCTTGAACTCCGGCTTTATACCCAGCCTTTGATTGAGTTTGGGTTTGCGCGTAAGCCATATCTCGCTTCCTAGTATTCGCTTAATTTTTTTGCCCGATCGCAGGCTGTTAAAAATATATCAACAAAGTGTCACTCTCCAATTTTAATATTCTTTTAATCATCATAAGTATTGTTTATTTTGCTTTACATTCCGAAAATATTTGTAACATATCTTATAAAATTCAAGCGACGAAGGATGCAGGAGGAAAGGCTGGGGATCGCAGAGCGGGGGGGAATTTTGAGCGATCGAAATATATTGTGCAGCGAGCCGAACAGCGGATCAATACGGTTTATGTAAAGAATTTAATACTGAAAAATCAGAATTGGTAATGGGTAATGGGCCGGGGGAATTAGTTAGAAATACCTAAAGTTGTGGTTGGGAGTTAAGATCGATCGGGCGATCGATCTCAACTGTTATTCAGTATGTAGCAATCCAAAATCCCAAATCTAAAATCTAAAATCCCGTGAATCTGAGACCGCTAACTCAAAAATCCACAGGATACCACATAATATGGACAGGGCTTGTGCAGCAAGAGCAAGCTTGTTTCTCAAACCAAATCCGTCGTTACAGCAATTTAACCTCGCTGAAAACCTGGTTTCTGCCTTAGCTGCGCGTAAGTCTAGTATGGATATTTAGTCCCATTTTTACTCTGGTTGTGCCTCACCCCCCTTCAAAAGCCGTCCACTGCATCAATCCAGATTGCCCAAGGCCCTACCCTCAGACTTGGGGCAACAATTTTTGTCATAGTTGCGGGGCTCCGCTGCAGCTAAAAAATCGCTATGTGCCTCTAGAAAGCCTCGCTTCCGGGGGTTTTGCAGCGATTTTCACAGTTTGGGACAAAGAAACTCAAACCGAGCGCGTTCTGAAAGTGTTGCTCGAAACTGCCCCGAAAGCGCTGAAACTGTTCGAGCAAGAAGCTGAAGTTTTGGCACGTTTGCGGCACCCTGGCGTCCCTAGAGTCGAGCCTGACGGTTATTTTCACGTCCAAACGCAAAATTTTGCAGGCGGGGAGGGAAATCCTGCGGCGAAGCGGCTGCCTTGTTTGGTAATGGAAAAGATTCACGGCAAAACTTTAGAAGAGGTTCTCGACGAGCACCCTCAAGGATGTCCGCAGGAATGGGTGTTTAGTTGGCTGAGTCAAGCTGTGGAAATTTTAGAGGAGTTGCACAGGAGTCAGATTATTCACCGTGACATTAAACCCTCAAATTTGATGCTGCGAGACCCGGAATCGCCCCAAGTTTTGCTTAGCAAGGGTTTAGGCGGACTGCAATTGGTGACGATCGACTTTGGGGGAGTTAAACAGATGGGCGGTGTCGAATCCGGGGGGAAAGATTCTCCGAGTTCGACGCGGTTGATTTCGCCCGGATACAGTCCGCCGGAACAAATTGTGGGAGGCGGTGTGGTGCCGGCGACGGATTTTTATGCGCTGGGGCGGACTTGCATTCACTTGCTGACGGGGAAGTATCCGGCTGAAATTGAAGATCCGATGACGGGGGAGTTGCGATGGCGCCACATTGTATCTGTGAGTCCGGCTTTTGCGAATTTGTTGGACGATATGGTGCGATCGAACGTGCGGGAACGTCCGGCGACTGCTGGTGATGTTCGGGCGCGTTTGCAGGAGATTTATGCTAGGAGTAAGGGCAAAATCGCCATCGCCCCAATGGGTCAAGCTATTGTAGAATTCTGCCGGCAAGTAGTGGTGGCAGGGGCGCAAAAAACGGCAAGTTTGACGGTTTTGCTGTTCGGCGCGATCGCCCAAATCGTGGTAGCTTCTCTGGATACGGGCTGGGAAATGGTACTCGGTGGCGTTGGTGGAACTGCGGGGGCGATCGGCGGTTTGGTTTTGGCCTATGCTTCGCCTATTGGCCCGGAAATTGCCAGTTTTCTAAATGAAGGTTTGCAGCAATTAATTCCTAATATGACTTTCGCTGTCGGGCCGGAAGTGCTGCTGTTTGGATTTGCGGGGTTCGGAACTGCGATCGGTTTGACGGATGCGGGGAGTTTTCGCCAGCAAAAACAGTATTGGCTGTCTGGATTGATGGGAGCTCAGGGTTATTTGTTGGCGGGTTTGTGCTGGATGGAAGCAACAGCTTCTAGTGGTGTGCAGGGGGTTATTTTGGGAGCTTTTGCGATCGCCTCTATGACTGTGGGAATGGGTTTGCGGAGTCATCAATTAGTTCACGCTTTGGTTGTGGCTGTTTTCTCTACGGGAATATTTCTGTTGCTGAATGCTTGGAACATTTTTCCGGGGAGTTTCTTTGGGATTTTGTCACTGTCTAACGTTACCTTCGGCTGGCTGCAAATTTGGGGCTCAATTGTGTTTTTTGGTTTGTTGGGAAGTGCGATCGGGCTTTGTTTGGGAGTGAGTCATTATTTAATTGTGCCCGTGCTCAGGTGGTTGGGATGGCGGTAGGAATTAACTAATTAAAGATTAAATAAACATTTTAAGCAACGATCTAAAAATTACAGTTTTTGGGCGGGCAAGATGCCCACCCACAATAATTTTAATATATTGAGAGTGTAAGTTATATCGTTTCCGTTTGATTCAGACAAGTCTGATGTTAAATTTTTTAGTGCCGGATAAACCGGCCAATAATTGCCCACACTCGACAATCTCATAAACCCGCCCCGGCCCATACTTTATGCAGAGTTGGTATTAGTTAAGTTTAGATTAGCGTAAAATCGGCGACAGTGATGTTGGCAGCAGAGACTCGATCGAGAATGGCTAATAGTTCGCCGGTATTCGCGATCGCAATGAAGGCAGAATTATTTTTTTGAGTAATTGCCAGTTGCCCAAAAGTCAGACCGTTGCTTAATAGCAGCAAGTCTCGATTGTCTTCAAAATCGATTACAGTATCAGTGCCGCCAACTGACAGCACAAATCGATCGCTCCCCCCATCGCCCCTCAAAGTATCGCTGCCCTCACCGCCAATCAGCCAGTCATCGCCCTCACCGCCGCACAGCAAGTCATTGAGACCCGCATCACCCGTTAGCGCAAGGCGATCTGTCTCTCCCAGCAGGGTGTCATTGCCATCACCGCCGCAAAGCAAATCGTCGCCCTTATCACCAAATACCTGATCGTCCCCAGCGTCACCCAAAACCGTGTCGCTACCCTTGCCGCCGCGTACTGTATCACTGCCATCGCCCCCAGAGACAGTATCGCTGCCCTTATCGCCTCGCACCAAGTCGTCGTCTGCGCCGCCAACAACGAGGTCATCGTTCTTGCCCGCATATATAGTATCGTCGCCTGCACTACCGTCGAGGCAGTCATTGCCCTCGTTACCAAACAGTAAATCATGATCGAGAATTCGGCCGACAGGAATGTTGCTGAAAAGTCCGCCAGTCAGGGTGTCGTTCCCTTGTTTGCCAAAGATAATATCGTTGCCAGCTTCACCGCCGATCGCGTCGTTGAAATTGGTGCCCGTCACGGTGTCGTCGCCATTGCTGCCGCTTTGCGTGAAAGCAACTGAAGCAAAATTTGGCAGCACAATCTGCTCGCAAATGCAGGGCGTAGGAGTTGTCGCTGGAGTCGGAGTTGGCGCTGCAGTCGGAGTTGTTGCGGGAGTCGGAGTCGGAGTTGGCGCTGGCGCTGGTGTAGGAGTTGTCGCTGCGGGCGCTGGCGCTGGAGTCGGAGTTGTCGCTGGCGTCGGAGTTGTCGCTGGCGTCGGAGTTGTCGCTGGAGTCGGAGTTGTCGCTGGCGTCGGAGTTGTCGCTGGCGTCGGAGTTGTCGCTGGCGTCGGAGTTGTCGCTGGCGTCGGAGTCGGAATTGGTATGGGCGCGCTGATATCCCGCACGAAGACATCCATAGCGTTGTTAGTATCCCCAGTCACCAGGTTGGTGGCAAGAGAGTAGAACGCCACATAGCGCCCGTCCCCTGAGATGGATGCCGGCGTGGATGGGCCATTTCCTCGGTTGCCGTTAGAGTCTACAGAGATGCGCTTAGTGGTGTTGTTAACGGTGTCCCGCACGAAAACGTCCAATGCGTTAGTCTGGGTTGTTGTTGAACCGCTCTGTGTAAGGGTCGTATACTGAGAGTCAAACACCACATAGCGTCCGTCCCCTGAGATGGATGGGGCGGCGTTGCCGGGCTTATCTAGATCGAATGATGATACTAAGGTGGTGGTGCTGTTGAGGGTGTCCCGCACGTAGATGTTACTATCGAAGGGATTAGCGTTGTTGCTCAATTTATCAGCAGATGTAAAGGCCACATAGCGCCCGTCGGCTGAGATCGACGCCTGCCGGGAGTGCCTATTCTCTTTCCCCTGTTGGCCGTTGGAGTCTACTGAGATGCGGGTGGTGGTTTTTGTAACGGTATCCCGCAAAAAGATGTCACTAGAGTTGTTCGTGTCCCCACTCACCAGGTTGCTGGCACCAGATTCAAACGCCACATAGCGCCCGTCGGCTGAGATTGATGGGTTGTACGAGCTCTCACTCCCCTGACTGCCATTCGAGTCAAGGGAGATGAGGGCGGTGGTGCTGTTGACGGTATCCCGCAGGAAGATATCAATCCGTCCGTTAGTGTCCCCACTTACTAGGTTGCTGGCAGCAGATGCAAACGCCACATAACGCCCGTCGTCTGAGATGGATGAAATGCCGGATGCACCATTTCCTTGATTGCCATTGGAGTCAACAGAGATGCGGCTGGTAGTGTTTTTTACGGTATCCCGCAGGAAGATATCAGCCTGTCCGTTAGTGTCGCCGTTTACTAGGTTGGTGGCACCAGACATAAAAGCCACATAGCGCCCGTCGGCTGAGATTGACGGATACAGGGAACTACCATTTGAGTTAGCCGAGATCAGGCTGGTGGTGCTGTTGACGGTATCCCGCAGGAAGACATCACGCACTTGGTTCGTGTCGTCCTTCACGAGCTTGCTGTCAGCAGACGCAAAGACTACATAGCGCCCGTCACCTGAGATAGATAGATTGAAGTAAGCCCCTGGGTCGCCCTCACCCTGGTTGCCATTGGAGTCTACGGAGACGCGGGTGATGGACTCGGCAAAAAGGCCCTGGTAGTTCGCCATTACTGCAGGTTCAAAGGCTAACGGGGTCTTAATTTGCCCGATCGCGCATTCCAATTCCCAGTCCCCACCGAGTTCACGATTGCCAATAAGCTTGGCGGAGGCGGCGACATTTGCACCCGTCAAGAAAGCTAGGCGTTGAATGAACGGAACCTCTTCTCTCTCCCCGCATTCCTGCTGGTTTGGGGTAAAATCAGATGCCACATTGCAACCGTAAATCAGCACATCCGCACCATCAGTGAAAGCGCGCCGCCACTGCTGCAACAAACTGCCATATTTGTCTAAATTATGCCAACTTAGCTGCGCGTTCCCCAGTTGCAAGCTACCAGGGCTGCCGTGCGAAACAATATGAATGTTGGTAATGCCGGTGCGCGAGTCCAAAACCTCGCTAATTTGCTTTACTCCGTCCCACGCCCGATCGAGAATTATCACTTCAATTCCCGGTTTGACCCCCTCCACCAGGTTTTCCCAGTCTGCAACAGCGGGGTCAACGAACATAATTGCCGATCGCACCTTGCTGAAGCGACGCGCCTCATTCTTGGCATCTAGGGGCTGAAGATTGGCCGTTGATAAGTTGTTCATCCTATTATTTTTTGAGATTGTTTTTAACAAAGTAGAATTAGCCACTGATTTTCTCTACTCCAAAATGGGTTAACAATAGATAAGTAGGTAAGCGTTGTAAAACTCAACTAGGTAAACGATTTTCAAGTATCCAAATGCCCTCTATAGATTGCCTTTGAAATACAAGTGATTTGACACATGAATAGACTTCTTGCAAAAGTCCCTTCGATCGAATTATTAGGCAGGCATCGACGCCTATTCTACAAGGAAAAATGACTCTTGTCGGATGGGCTGTTAGCCCGCCCGGTGCTATTTTTGCAAGAGGTCTAATGTTCTACAAATTTTGAGTTCGCATCTTGTCACCAGACCGAAGCGCGGCTCAGCTAAGATGGATTTGCGTTGCAAGGAGTGTAATTAAACGTGGGGACTTTGGTTGTCAGATCCACCTCAACGCTGCCACACTCGAACGCTCGGCGCAGAACTTTGGGATTGTCGGAAACCTGTTGATATGATTCAATCGGATTGCCGAAGTTGTAATAATACTCCGGGTACTCCCACCAGTAATCGTAGAGGTTGCTACGGTCAGAATAGCTAAAGTACGTCTTATTTCTGTCTGCAATCAAAAGATATGTAGCAAGCGCCAAACGGGCTTGTTCATCTCGGTTTGTGCTGTTACCAGGCGCACCAGCAATATAGCTGTTGTCTTTCTCCAGCCACTTCTGAGCCTGTTTAAGCTGATTTTCGATAGTGCTTGAGCTAAAATAGCCGTTCCCCCAGTCAAGTGCAAAGGCTTCTAGGAATCCACCCTCTAAGTATGGCTCTAAGCGATCCCACTCCGAGTTCGAGTTCCAGGGTGCTCCCTCAATCATGTTCGCCCAAAGAGGGAAGTTATTGTTGTTGGCGTGGAGGGCGTTGTGAATACGCTTGACAAACTCGAAAACTGCATCGCCGTATTCTTGGCTGGACTGGTACTTCTCCAGTTGAGACTTGCAGTTCTCAGTAGGTGTAGGTTTGCACATATCCCGCAGCACCTTGTTCCAGCTCAACTCCAAGTTATCCAAATAGATACCGTCCATTCCCGACTTGGGATGGTTAGGAGTGCCTTTCATTTCGCGCAGCAGTCGGGCGATAAAATATTCCTGCCAGTCTTTATTGCCAGGGTTGGGGTAGTAGGCTTTTCCCCCACCGCCATCTCTAACAATTCGGTAACTTTCAACAGATCTGAAGGGTCTGACGTGGAGAAACCAGTCCTCAGTAGCTTGAATTGGCGGAGTATCTGGGTTGAGATCGTGGTCGAATGTGGTTCCCGTGCCGATGCTGTCCTGGATTTGGCAAAAAGCACCCTTATCCATAGTTACGTTGTTACTCCGTGCGCCGTTCCACTCTCGTTCCTTTTCGGTGCATTCCACCGTTCGCCCTATACGACTAAAGAACACACGGTATGGTGGTCCCACCAGTTGCTCCATAATTATGTACTGCATGAGAGGACCCTGCAAGCCGAGGCGACGGTACTCCAACGCCTTGGGAGCGAATCCGCGATGAAATATCACAGCACTAAATTTTTGAGCAATCTCCTGTGGGGCAAGTTCTTGTTGAGTGGCAGGATTCTTGGGAACCTTGTAGATGAGTGGGTGCTTGGTTGGAGTGGTGATTGTAATCTGGGAAATAACTGATGGTGTTGAGCTTGAAGTTGGCGCGGAAGTAGGTTCTTTCTCCAGAGTAATCTTTGACCCCAAAGTTGGGGTGGAAGTTACTTGAGGCAAAAGGGTATCAGCAAGAGCAGGCATATCCACAAAGAATGATAGCGTTAGGGCGATCGCACAGAGAATGGCAACCCCAAAAAAATTCGGCTTACCAAGTTTGATAGCCATAATTGAAATCTCCTTATCTCCTGGTGTGAAAACACTGTTATGGATGTTGGTGAAACAGAGTTTCGAGCGATCGCTCGAAACTCAGAAGTTGTTGTGTTGGTTCATTACTCAAAGAGAGTATGCAGCTTAACTACTTTCTTCAATGGCTAAGTTTCCCGCATACACAATTTTTCAAAATGATTAGCTGTCAACAAAAATAGTTTTGGCTTCTATTCATGCAGTTTTAGCCTCCAAACGTTTTACCTTTTCTAAGACCGATATGGTATTTTGTTGCTCTTTCAGCGCTTGAGTTAACACGGCAACGATATCCATCGGACTGAGTGTTTTTCGGTCAGAAGTTGCCACTAATTCTGGGACATCTTCCGCGATAAATCCAATATGCAGATTTTTGTCGCTATCTGCTTTGAAATTGAACTTAACGGGGTTGAGGTTTTTTAAGGCCTCAACGGCTTCTTTTCCGGAAAGTTCGGCAATATTCTCCTTTAATTCCCTTGAAGAACTGAGTTTCTGGCCCATGGCATAAACATCGCCTGTGACTCTGACATCGCCGACATTGCCGTTTGCTTGCAACCTCATTATTTCTTGTCCATTGTCAGGGCCTCCGACTCCTACAAAGATGAATCTGAATACATCATCAGTATTGTCCCCCCATGCAATGACCGCATCTTGGCGATCGACAGCTTCACGTTTTAAGCCAAAAAAGACATTATCGGTTTGTGCAGAAACTTGCGTTCCTCTTAGCATCCAAGGACGGTAACCAGAACCCAATCCGTCGCCAATATGCAACATCGATTGTGGATTCGTCGTCCCGATGCCAACGTTACCTAATTTTAGGCTGATTGAGCGTCTCCACGTCCCATCATATCTGTCATAGGGTAGTCCCCTGAAGGAAAGGATCGAGAGAATAAAACTGAATTCAAAGAAAAGTAGGCATTTAGAGTTGTAAACTAG
>NZ_JAUBOZ010000125.1:0-14025 GCF_036700475.1 Microcoleus sp. T2B6
TTTAGTAGGCATTGACTTTTTATAAATATCATCATATTATACTATGCAATATGCGTTTTAGATGCTGAACAGCTTAACTCGACGAATTGAACTGACTGAAGCGATGATTTCAAATTTACCTCGATCGCTTCCAGCTACAAAATTGCCATTTTGATCGACCGTTCCACCTCCGCTTACTTCCCACAATACAGTTTCCGGCATGGGATTTCTGCGTTGATCTAAAACTTGTGCTGTAAATTGTTGCGTTTTACCAAACTCTAAAGTAATCCTAGAAGGAGTAACAGAAATCTCAGTGATTCTAGGGGGCTGAATAATAGTAATTGTGACAGAAGTCTCAAAAATTCCTATCTTTGCTTTAACTTCAAATCTTCCTTCCCGTTGACCTGCTGTAAATAAACCTTGTTTGATTTTACCGCCAGTAGTTTCCCATTCAACATCTTTATCGTTAAGGTTGATCTCTCTATTATTCGGGTCTAAACCTTGGACAGTAAAATATTGAACTTGACCACAAGTGAGCGCTTGGGAAATTTCATGAATAACAATCTTGCTTAATTTTGGATAAGAACATCCCTTAATAGCATGAAGTGGTTTTCCTGTTTGTGGTTCCAATAATGTTACCCAATCTTTCCCTGCAACAGCAAGAGTTTTTCCATTAGGACTAACTGCTACAGAGCTAATAAAATCAGGCTGCTCTGGTAAAGTGTAGATGACTTTATTATAATTATATCTTAAATCAAAGATTTTAATTTCTCTGGAAATACCTACTACAAGTATATTTTGATTGATATTACAACCTAGAGAATTAATTGATTGATTATTTGGGTAAGTCTTGGTGCATTCTAAATTTTGAAGAGGTAGTACAGAAACACCTCCATTATCTGCTGCGGCAACAATAATTCTACCTAATACCCAAGCCCCTACAGCTATAGGCCCTCCTAATGAAAACCCTGCGACAGTAGCTGCTACATCTACTAAACCTTTACCCAAAGCTGAACCTGATTGATTTGAAGATTGTTCTCCAGATTTTGATTGCCAAAATTTTACAACACCATCACGACTGCCACTAATTAAGGTTGTGTTGTCTGAAGTAATAATTAAAGATTGAATCCAAGCTGAATGTCCTTCAATACTGCGTATGAGTTTACCGCTATCCAAATTCCATAAGGTAATTTTATTATTAGTGCTTCCACAAGCGATAACTTTTCCATCATGGCTAATACATAAGCTCAAAACAGAAGATAGTTCCTTTGGATCTTGTAGAGTTTCATTTAATTTCCCAGTATTTAAGTCCCATATTTTGATGGTTTTGTTGGTGCTACCACTAACAATGGTTTTTCCATCGGGAGCGATCGCAACAGCAGTAACCCAACTAGAATGCCAACTTAGATCGATTAATGTATGAATAAGCTGCCCTGTTTTTAAATTCCATACCTTAATATTTTTATCTGCACTTCCGCTAACCAAGGTATTGCCATCAAAACTAATAGCCACAGACAAAACCCAGTGCAAATGTCCTTCAATACTACGAATTATTCCCCCCGTTTGCAAATCCCATACCCAAATCTTTTTCCAACTCCCTCCTACTAAAATATTATTATCTGCACTTATTGCTAGACAAGTAATAATATCTGTTGGGCAAGTAATTAAGTTTTCTGGTGTATTTTCCCTCAACCACGAATTATCACCACGAAAAACTCTGTAGGCAAATTGTTTAACTCTCTCTGATTGATCTTTGATAGACTGTTCAATCAATAGTTCTAAACCTTGTTGACCATAATTGAGAGTCTCTGATAAAGCAGCAAGTCTTTCTTGCTCACTTTCACTAGATAACTGCTTCTTAACTTCTTCAATTCTTGTAGACATTCTATTTCTCTCCCAATCATTAACTTTCGGGTTTTTTGGCAGCCACAAGCAATAAATTAGCTAGGTGATAGGGTTCTAGCATAAATGTGGTAATAATAAAATTTCATGTATATTATAACAGATTATGAGTTAATCATAGTAGATGATGATAACATAATTTCTCTTTCTCCTCAATTTTCCCAGGTTGGTTGAAAATTTATGAGTGCATTCATAGCTCGTTCCAAACTGGGCGAATTAGTCTGTGCTGACGCAACCTGCCAACTTTGATTGACAAACTGGATCAGTTGACCGTTGTAGTCTTTACCAATTTTAGCCGTACTATTAGGAGCGGGGACGATCGCCTCCCGCAGATCTCGCTTCTTTGACTTTTTAGCCAGATTTATTAAAAGCTGCTTGGGATCAGGAATTCGATCCGCGTCGCCAGGAATCAAGTCTACGGAAATACCCAGAAATTCGGCAAATGCTTCTCGATGTGCAAGTAACCACGCTTCCACTTCTTTAACAGCAATCCGAAACAGCAGATTAGGATGTTTTGGTTGAGTTAACCACTCGGAAATAATTACTAGCGGGCATTCTGCATTATCCAAATCAGTTAAGACTAAATATGGCATTCCCTTGGCAGCATGATTTAATCCAGAAATAATCTTTTTAATTTTGCCATATCCTCTCTGATTCAAGCACTGTCCCACTGAAAAGGGACGTTGAGACTGTTTGAGCATTTGTTTAAGAACTGCTTCACTCAGTACATCCTCAAACACTAGATTGATGGGAATATCTGTCATTTGAATAAACTGAGTTGTTCGATCGCGGGCGGTGCTGTCAGAGGAAGTGCAGCATCAGCTATACTTAAACCTCCTTCTAATAGCATTTTGATTTGTTCATTACTTGAAGCAAGTTTTACCTGAGTTCCTTCAGGAGTCGGTGTCATTAGCAGCACCTCTTCGCCGCCAATGCCTTTGTCTGAGAGCAAATCAGCACTATGGGTACTGAGAATAACTTGTCGCTTTCTCGGGCGCTGAAGGCGATAAATCAGAGAGGGTAGATTGCTAACAATCGCCGAATTTAAGGAAAGTTCTGGTTCTTCTAGTAACAATAATGAATCGGATTCTAGCAGTGACCAGAGTAAACCAATTAACCGTAACGTTCCGTCAGAAAATTGGTCTTCCCGTTGTTTTCCTGCTCCGGGCCGCCAATGTTCGTAAACAGCTTCCAAATGCGGAACTCCCATCACATCTTTGGTATCTGTGAGGTTTTTCAATTGTGGGACGGCCAGCTTTAAAGCCTCTTCAATTTTTTTTAATCGCGATCTTCGGGTTTTTTCGGTAGTTTTAGCAACTCGCTCTAAAAAAGTTCTCCCAAAAGGATCTTCGGAAAGTCCAGGGGTAGCAAAAGCTTCGGGATGGCGAACTAACTGAGGAATTAAATGTAAATATAAAATCGCTTCTAAAAATTTAGAAATTTCTCTGAATTCTGCATTGGCATTAATTTGCTCTAAATAAGTCTGGGTGAGACGTAGCTCATCATTTTTATCTTCGGGAGTAGGGCGATTGACAATTTGCTCCTCGCCTTTCCAAACTCGTTCGTAGGCAACAATCGGCTCATTTTTGCCGCCTTTTCTATGTTTAATTCCAATGGCATATTTCCATGAGGGACTTTCATTATTAGATTCGGAAAGGTGAATTTCTATTTCTACATCTGGATAACGGCGCGCATAAAGACTGCGAATTTTTGATACGCCACCTCGATCGCTCACGGCTTTCTGCAATCCGCCTCCTGCTTTAGCCAGATCCCGCAAAAAGCGCAATGAATCGAGAAAGTTTGACTTACCACAAGCATTAGGGCCTACCACAAAAACGCGATCGCGCAAATCAACATTCACTGACTGAAAATTGCGCCAATTTTTCAGAGCTATATGGGAGATAATCATTATTTTAACCTAATCAAGAAATAGTTGAGCATAAATTTAATTTTTACCCAGCCTTTAAAATTTGGTTGGTCAATTTTAACTCTGGAAACACCACCGACTGAACCCTTTCAGTGTGATGTAGTTCATAACGTCCGTTTGCTGGCTTCCATTCCAAAAACTCGTCAAAAGTTATTAAGTTGGGTATAGCTTGAGTCATCTGGAAATCTCTTTAGTGATAGGTAGATGAATAATTTGATCTTGATATTCATTGAGAAAAGAACATTCGGCAATCAAAATTAATTCCTCTATGTTTTGCCCAACGCTTAAATTCGCATTTAAAATGAATATCCCAGGAATATGACGATTGGCTTGCAAATGATCGTTTAAGTGAACAGGCATAGATTTACGGTTATTCGTGACTAGGATAAAGTCATATTTTTCACACCATTCTAAAATTTCCGGGTCTTTAGTTCCTTTTGCTGGTATAAAAGGTTCGCCAATGACCCGAATAATTAATTCTACTTGTTTACTCCTAATTTGAGTAGGATAAACCGGGTCAACATTTTCATCCATTAGATACTTGAGTGGCATTTTTTTTAGTTCTTTCTTCCTTAATTTTTTGCAGTCTAATCGAAGCTGGATGAGGGTTTAATTCTTGAGCTTTTCTTTGTTGGTGTGACCATTCTAGCCAGTCTTCGATATATTTATCTAAGACGGCTTTATTGTTTAAATAATACAGGATTGTTGCATAAATTTGATCGAGGGTCAAAGTGTAAAAGTGTTCTAAAATTTCCTCTGGTGAACGTTGCTGATAAATATATTCATAGAGGATGCTTTCTATTCCTACTCTTGTCCCTTTTACTCGAATGTCATCATCGGCTAAAAACTCAAAATATTCTTCTATAAGCATAGTTTATTCCTCCATTTGTTAATTTATCAATACCCGATCGCACCCAAACGCAGGCTCACTGTTTTCTATAGATACGATCGCCCTCTCTCTATCAAACTCTACCCGATCGAGCGATCGCCCTGAATCAATCCCACCATAGCATAAACCGCTTGATATCGTTTCCGGTTGCATCGGAATGATTTAACCGCAGAGGGCGCAGAGAACGCAGAGGGAGAGAATACAGAGATGAATAATTCCGATGCTACCGGATTTGATATGATGCCAAAACTATCCAAATGTCAAACGCCGCACCGTACCATCCTCTGTAAATCGCTGTTCGCCAACGCCAACAACTTCCACAATAACTTCGCGTTCTGATATCAAAAATTGGCCCTCGCGCGCGGCAATTTCAACGATGATTTTTTCCACTTCCAAATACACCTTGTAATTAGTCGTTGCCCAGACACCTTTTTGGTGTTCAAAACTGTGTCCATCGTCCTCATAAAGCGTCCATTCACCGCTTCCGGGCCAAATTCGCATTTTCAATGACTCAAGCGGTTCTTCGCTGACAAATTGCTTCACAGGTGCGATCGCAATTATGCCCCCGCCCCGCACGTAAAGCGGCATTCTCTCCAAAGGTGCATAAGCCAAAATGTGCGTCGGGCCGTGATAGCATTCGCCCGTCCACCAATCGTACCAAGTCCCCTCCGGCAAATACACAGCGCGGTGTTCAACTCCAGGGCGGTAAACGGGTGCAGCCATCAGCGACGGGCCGAGTAATACTTGATCGTAAAGGTGATAAGTTGCCCGATCGCGCGGAAAGTGATACAGTAACGGTCGCAAAATCGGCGTTCCCGTCGTCGCAGCTTCCCAAAACAAGGTATAAATATAAGGCAACAACTGATAGCGCAAATTGATGTATTCGCGGCAAATCTTCTCAGTGCGATCGCCAAAAACCCACGGTTCGTGCTGCGCCGTACTCATCGCCGAATGACCGCGCATCAAGGGATACAGCATCCCCACCTGCATCCACCGCGCGAACAGTTCAGCGGTTGCATTCCCCGCAAAGCCGCCGATGTCGCAACCGACAAACGCCACGCCGGAAAGCCCCATGTTGCAAAGCATTGGTAGCGACATTTCTAAGTGTTCCCACTGCGATTGATTGTCGCCCATCCACACCGACGAGTAACGCTGAACGCCCGCAAAACCCGATCGCGTCAGCACAAAAGATCGATCGCCCGATCGCACTTTTTGCAACCCCTCAGCACAAGCTTTCGCCATCATCAACCCATACAAATTGTGGGTTTCCGCGTGGGTAGCGCGATCGGATTCCGGGCCTTGCGGTGCATCCAGGGGAAAGCTGATGTGTTCGCCGCCGTCGCCAAAAGGCCGTTCGGCGATCGCAGGTTCGTTCATGTCGTTCCAAATCCCCGCAATCCCAATATCTGTCAGAGTTTTGTGCAATTCTCCCCACCACTGGCGCACCTCCGGCCGCAGGAAGTCGGGAAACACCGCTTTGTCCGGCCAAACGTAACCGTGGAAAAGCTTTCCCTCTGCGGTGCGGACGAAATAGTCATTCTCCACACCCCGATCGAATATTTCATAATCTGCTTCCGGTTCGTACTTGACACCGGGATCGACTATCGTGACAACCTTAAAACCCGCTGCTTTCAAGTCTGCGATCAGTTTCGCCGGATCGGGGAAACGCTTCGGGCTCCAGGTAAAAACGCGGTAGCCGCGCATATAGTCGATGTCGAGGTGGATGACATCGCAGGGAATCGCCCGATCGCGAAATTCCTTGGCCAACTCGCGCACAATGTCCTCGGATTCGTAGCTCCAGCGGCATTGGTGGTATCCCAGCGCCCATTTTGGCGGAAGCGGCATCCGGCCGGTTAACTGGGTGTAGGTGGCGATAATTTGGGCGGGTTCCGGGCCGTAAATGATGTAGTAGTCGAGTTCCGGGCCTCTGGTTTCCATCCGCAAAACCCCCGGTTGTTCCGCGCCGATATCGAATTGACTCCAAAATGTCGTGTTGAAGAAAATGCCGTAAGCGCGATCGGGATTCAGGGCGATGTAAAATGCGATCGCCTGGTACATTTCATCGGTGAGGGAATTGTAGTCAAGGGAGTCGGTTGTCCAGTTTGTCTTGACTTCGGAGAGTTTGTCGAGAAAGCCGGTACGTTCGCCGAAACCGTAGAAGTGTTCGTCTGCTTCGATGCGTTTCCAGCCTGCGGTTGCGCCTGCGCGCCATCCCATACTAGGATCGCAGTCGCTAGCAAAGGGTTTTCCCGATTTGTCAAAGCATTCGATGGAAGTGCGATCGCGCTTGACTGAAATCGTTATTTGTGATGTTTCAATTTCTATTTTTTCGTCTGTTTCTCGCACTTCAAATGGTATAATTTCCCACTCTTCGTCAGGGACAGTTATTGAGTACGATCGGCTTTCTACCCCCCCTTGTCCCCCCTTACTAAGGGGGGGTTGGTCTATAATTTCTTCCTCCCCCTTGTAGGGGCGGTGCCCCCGTGCCCGCCCTAGTTGGGGGGGGTTTGGGGACATTCGCACTCGGATTAAATTCGGTGCGAGGATGCTGATATTTAGGGAGGAATTGGTACAGTTGAAGTGAATTGTGCGTGAAGCGCAGCTATCCCGTAGGGAATCGGTTTTATCGATCGATTGTACAGAGCCAATAATTGACCAAGGCTGTTCGGTTGTTTGGAGTTTTCCGAAGTATTGCGGCATACACTCTGACTCGAAATATTATCGATTTTGCTATGAGCAGTTAAGGGTTGTCATCTGGCAAAAGGCTGAACTATAGCCAAACTGAGTATTCCCCACCCGTAGCCAGGGTATAATGGGCGACAAGGAGCCGACATTAAGTTGGATGAGGTACTCTGAAGATGGCTAAAGACATTTACCACAATACGGTGAGAACGGCTCTAGAAAATGATGGTTGGACGATTACTAACGATCCCTTAACCTTGAAGATAGGAGGACGCTCGGCTTATATAGATTTGGGTGCACAGAAGTTATTGGCAGCAGAGAAAGAAGGTCAGCGGATTGCAGTGGAGGTGAAAAGCTTTATCGGCCCATCACCCGTACATGATTTGGAGCAGGCGCTAGGTCAATACATCATGTATTCACAAGTTTTGGAGCGTCAGAATTCGGCGCGTTTGTTGTACTTAGCCATTCCAGAAAGCGTGTTTTTAGATTTTTTTTCAGAGGAGCTGCCACAATTAATGGTTGAAATTAATCACTTAAAATTGCTAATTTTTGATGCGAACACAGCGGAGGTTAGAAGATGGATAACTTAGAGTTTTATCGGCAAACTATCGAGACCATTTTAAGAAAGTATGCAGAAATTCCCTATTCTTTTGGAGAAATCGATCAGCACTTAATTGTCGATCGCGATCGCAATCACTTTATGCTGTTTGATGTGGGTTGGCAGCAAAAACGGCGAGTGCATGGATGTATAACTCACGTCCAAATTATTGATGACAAAATTTGGATTCAACGCGATGGCATTGAGGATGGGATTACAAATGAGCTAGTCGAAGCCGGGATTGGGAAAGATCAGATTGTCTTGGGGTTTCAACCGCCCAACGCCCGCCCTCATACGGGATATGCGGTGGCATGATGTTGCCGGCGATAGAGTTAAAAACCTGTACTTCACCGAAAAAACAATCAGCGTCGCTCTCATGGATGGCCGAACAATTACTGTAATTTACTAAATCTACTTAAGGAATGAAAAATAAAGAAGGTGACTAATAGAGCAATAGTTTACCTTGGATCAAGGCTTCTGGGGTTTAATTGTGCAAGTTATTGATTTTTCATTCCTAAGCTGTTACGCATTTAAAATAGTATTGTAGGGTGCCACGGGCCGCAGCGTTTTTCTTGCCTAATAAGTGAGCGAGCTGACGAACCCTACAGGCTACTTCCTTCGCCTCTTCGGGGTTCATTATATCCGGCAAAAAACAAAGTGGAGCTTTCGCTTCACCCTTACGAAATCTCCACTTTTATCACTATTATAGTGGCTGCAAAAACCCTGTTGCATTCACTCGATCTTACTTGTACAAAACAGCCTCTTTCAAAGTCGCGATCTTACCTAGCGCTTCATCGAGATCCTCTTGGGACGCGCCGTGGGCAACTATTGCATCTGTCAAATGCTTCACAATTGCATCAAAGTGTTCAGGCTGTAAATTCAAACCTGCGTGTGCTTTCTCCATTGAACGGCCTGAGTATTGCTTGGGGCCGCCGAGGGCATAAGAGATAAAAGCAGTTTGATGGCGGCGCTGCTTTTCCATATCTGTATGATCGAAGAAATGGCTCACTATCTCGTCAGCCAAAACATCGCGGTAAAAATCATCCACCATCTCTTTAATGGCTGGCTCTCCACCCATTTTTTCGTACAATGTTGTTGCCATATCGTTTCAGCGAGTTATTTTTTTCCCTTACTCTTTAATTATAGCTGGCAGCTTGGCTTTTTTCCACTGTGAAATGTTAATTTAATCTGAAATAATTACTTAGTAACTGTTGCGACTGCTGGTATTTTTTAGACCACATTCTCTAATTGTAAACTTTATTAACGTTCTCTCGCCAGTTAGATATTGTCGATCGCCCTCCCAGCATTTTGACCTAATGCACGGATTGCTTGTTTTAGCAAGATGTTTCCTATACACCACCAACACGCATCTGTTTTCCAGCTAGCAAACTCAAGAAATCGGTGATAAAACAGAGGCCGGATGCGATCGCCCAAATTAGGCTTGCCCCTGCAATTGGACAAGTTAAAATAAATGGGCGATCGGCTGCTGAGCGGCATCATGTATAATAGAATTGCAAATATAATCGAATCACCACAACGATCGCCTGTATACTGATATTCTGCCGTTGCTAGTCGGTTGCGACACTTCCGGGCGATCGCCCGCAGTTAAGAAAAACCTTTGACTTAAGTACGCGGACTGAAATCAAGATTATTATGTCCTCTGCGAGGAACGAAGCAATCCCAACTCTGAGCGATTGCTACATTTCTATCTGCTGTTTCCTTAAACTTTGATGATTTTTGAGTGCCTTGAAATACTATAGCCAACATCCTAACGCTTTCTCGATCGACTACCTCAACGACTTGCGAGGAGCAATTCTAGCCTCCCCTTATCTAGCAATCAACAACCTCAATCGCGATTTCATTGGCACAAAAGGGTTTTCCGTAGTGTTTCAACGTGCGGAAATTGCTGAAGTAGAACGGCGGTTCCCTTTGTTCAAACCCTATCTAGACCAAGCATTACTGCCTGAATGCAATGCTTTTTACCTCAACCCTTTGTTGCTGGGTGAAGGTTCCCGCGTCGATCCGCATATCGATCGATCTTTGCGATCGTACTGCAAAACAGTTGAACCTCCCGCAGCCGTCAGCGTTTTGTACGTGCAAGTACCGCCCAACTTGCAAGGGGGAGAATTGATACTGCGGCGCAACAAACAGCAAGTCGGGCAGATTAAGCCGCAAGCCAACTCGCTGATATATTTTCAAGGAGACTTGACTCACTCTGTCAACGCTGTTAAAAGTACCGGAACTCGTTTGAGTTTGGTTTGCGAACAGTACAGTTTGAGCGAAACAGAACTGCAAGATATTCCAGGATTCACAGTGGAATCTAGGGCGGTGAAAGCAAAAATTAAGTAAGGTTTATTATGTCAAAATAATAGCATTTTTGACAAGCCCAATGTCTTCCCAACAAGGAATTACTGTCCAACTATCTACAAAACAAACTTAAATACCCAGATATATCTTGGGCGCTTGTTTATACCAGTAAAAAAAAAATGCCACTGTAGGGCGGTGAATCAAACCCTTAGTTCATTAGTCGTTGCCAATTCTTTAATCTCAGGCCTTACGCAACAGTCACAAGACTTTTAGGTATGTGGTTGCGCTCGACTCGCTCTTAGGATATCAAATAGTGCTGAAGCGCAACAAGATACCTTTGTTTAATGTGCCAGTTGTGTAAGTCCCAATACGCTTGGGTTAACACTGTTAATTCCCCGGAGATCCCCCTCGCATACCCCCTACTCCCCCTGATTGTTGGGGAGTAGGGGTTGACTTTGAGCAACTTCTTGTCCCCCCCTTTGTAGGGGCGGTGCCCCCGTGCCCGCCCTCTTGGTTAGGGGGGATCGATCTTAACTGAACCGTATTGGTGTAAGTCATGTTTTTTAAGGATTGCATATTTCTGCGATCGCTTTTTCTTCGGGATGATTAGCAATATAATTGCTCAGCCATTGGCAACTCAGTTTCATTAAACTATCTACATCAAGTTCCAAATTCCAGATCCTTAAAGTAGAATCATCGCTGGCAGAAACAAGAGTTTTGCCGTCGGGACTGATGTTAACGTCATTAACTTGATCGCTATGTCCCTCAAAAGTTTGTAGGGGCACCGCCTCCAATCCAGTTTTGCTGTCTGCTACATTCCACAGTTTAATTGTGCGATCGAAACTTGCAGATGCTAAAATTTTGCCGTCGGGACTGAAACTAATGCTTTTTACCCAGCTTCCGTGTCCTCGGATAGTTTTGATTTCGGTGTCTGTTTCTGCATTCCACAATTTAATGGTGCTGTCATCGCAGGCGGATGCTAAGATTTTGCCGTCGGGACTGAAACGCAGGCTGGTAATTCGGCTGTTATGGGCTCTCAGAATCATTCTTGGGGTAGATTCTAAATTGTTTAAATCCCAGAAAAATATTGTGCGATCGTTCCCTGCGGATGCTAAAGTTTTGCCATCGGGACTGAATGTGACACTTCTAACTCTTTCGAGATGTCCTGTGAAGGTTTTGATTTGGACACCGCTTTCTAGATGCCACAATTTAACAGTTTTATCGCTTCCTGCTGATGCTAAGATTTTACCGTCGGGACTGAAAACAACGCTGTCAATTCCCCTCAGATGTCCTGAAAGAGTTTTGATTTCGGTGCCCGTTTCTAGGTTCCACAATTTAATAGTTTTATCGCTTCCTGCGGATGCTAAAATTTTGCCGTCAGGGGCGAAACTGACGCTGGTGACGGCACCTTGATGTCCTAGAAAAGTTTTGATTTCGCTGCCGTTTTGTGCATTCCACAATTTAACAGTGCGATCGCTGCTACCGGAGGCAACAGTTTTGCCGTCGGGCGAGAAACTCCCACTGAAAACCTGACGGCGGTGACTTTCCAGAACTTTCGGTTCGATGCCGGTGAGGTTCCAGAGTCGTACCGTGCGATCGGTACCTGCCGTTGCCAAAGTGCGGCCGTCGGGACTGAAACTAAGGCTGACAACCCTGCCGGTGTGTCCTTTGAGCGTTTGCGGCTCGATGTCTCCTAGCTGCGATAAATTCCACAATTTGACGGTGCTGTCTTCGCTAGCGGTAGCCAGGGTTGGGCTGTTGCTGCCCAGAGGACTGAATTTGACGTTCCAGACTTGTCGGCTGTGGGCTTGCAGGGTTTTGAGGAGAGTCAGGTTTTGGACATCCCACAGCTTGACTAAACCGTCTTCACCAGCGGATGCGAGGGTTTTGCCGTCGTCGGAGAAACTAACACTTCTGACAGCATTGGTATGGCCCGTCAGCGTTGCGATTTCCGTTCCGTCTGCTGGATTCCAAAGTTTGACAGTGCGATCGCTACCCGAAGATGCGATCGCCAACCCGTCGGGCGAAAAAGTGACGCTTGTTGCCCAGCCCCTATGCCCAGTAAAGGTTTGGAGCAAAGTGCCGTCTGCTGGATTCCAGAGTTTGACAGTGCCGTCGGAACCCGAAGATGCGATCGCCAACCCGTCGGGAGCAAAACTGACTCCTCTCACCCAGCCCCTATGCCCCGTAAGCGTTCTAATTTGTGTGCCGTTTTCGATGTTCCAGAGTTTGATAGTAGCATCGTCGCTAGCAGATGCGATCGTCTTGCCGTCAGGTGAGAAACTGACAGTCCAAACGTTGTCTCCGTGTCCGGTGAGCGTTCTGAGCAAGATGCCGTCTGGGTTCCAGAGTTTGACGGTATCGTCTTCGCTAGCGGATGCGAGGATTTTGCCATCGGGCGAGAAAACGACGTTTCTGACGTTAGCTTGGTGGCCAAGGAGTTGATCGCGCTCTCGGATGCTGTAAATTGCTTGTTGGAGGGCGATGGATACTTGCATCTTAGTTTCGGATTTTGCCGGACTCAATGCCTCTAATTTTTTAAGTTTATGTGCTGCAAGCAGTGCTTCGATCAGTGCTGGAAAAGGGTTTGAGGCTAAAGTTGTCTTTGACGACAAACTTTCGAGGACTATTTTGGTTTCTGCGAGTTCTCGATCGGCTTTAATTACTTGCAATTGTACGGCGATAGCTGCTGCTAAAGATATCCCTAAAATTGTCGAGCCGATCGCAATTATTTTTCTAGCTTGTTTTTTAGCTAACGTTAACTCTGTTTTAGCTTGATGCTGGGCCAGACTTAAAGTTTCATTAGCTTGTGTCAATATTTGACTTTCCTCAGCTTGCAGTGCAAAAGCCAATTCAACTTCTCGCTTTTCCAAATCCTGAGCCGCCGCTAAAAAGCGGTAATCGAGATGGCTTAAACTTTGATATTTTGCCCATTCCAAAGCTTCTTGCAGCGCCTGACCCCGCAGCAGCCGCGAATCATCCTCAAAATTGGCAGCATTCCAAGCATTAAAACTTTCCGAATAAGGTCGCAGCTTTCCCAACTGTTTTTCCACCCATTCAAGATTGAAAACTTCGGCATAAATTCGGTTATAAACTTTTAGTTTTCCCTGTTGTTGCACCACTAAACCTGACAGTCGCAATTCTGTTTGTTCGGGACTGCCATCAGCAAGAACCCCCCCCAGCCCCCCCTTGCTAAGGGGGGGAGTAAGAGTGGCTATTTCTTGCTCTCCCAGGGGTGAAGCAGCAGCATTTAGCCCCCCCTTAGCAAGGGGGGCTGTTTCATTCTCAGAAAAACCAGGGTTTTGTAGGGGCGGTGCCCCCGTGCCCGCCCAGCCGATAGACGATCGGGTAGGGGTTTCAGATATCGGGGCAACCACGGGGGGATTGCCCCTACAAGAGAATGAAACAGCCCTGCCCTTAGCCAGGGGGGGTTGGGGGGGGTGCGCGGATTCCAAAATTTGCTGGTAAAGCCCCAATAACTGCCCCGCTTTTTGCTGATTTCTCAGGATGCGATCGCGAATAGTTTTCAAATGTTCAGGCTCATCTTGAGACTCCCAATTCTCCACAACCCGCAACCTCACCAACCCCTCAACTCCATCCTCCTCTGTGGAACAGGCATCCTGCCTGTCTGTGGTGGTGGAACAGGCATCCTGCCTGTCTGTGGTGGTGGAACAGGCATCCTGCCTGTCTGTGGTGGTGGAACAGGCATCCTGCCTGTCTGTGGTGGTGGAACAGGCATCC
>NZ_JAUBOZ010000125.1:14125-19796 GCF_036700475.1 Microcoleus sp. T2B6
AGGCATCCTGCCTGTCTGTGGTGGTGGAACAGGCATCCTGCCTGTCTGTGGTGGTGGAACAGGCATCCTGCCTGTCTTGATCGGCGCCCTCTGCGCCTCTGCGGTTAACTCTCTTTAACTCCTTTTCCAGCATTAACTTGCACAGCTTTTGCGTCAAAAAAGGTTGTCCCCCCGTCCAATCCAAAATATCTGCGATCGCACTTTCAGGATTAGCAACTTGCCCCCGCCAACCATCAATCAAAGGCTGCACTTCATCAATCTGAAAACCGCCTAAATTGATCGCTCTACCAATATTAAATGGTGTTTGGGTTTTATCCGCAATCAAATCCGAAGGAGTCGCCACTCCCAACAAAGCAAATGTGAGGCGCTGATATTTTGGCTCATCCACTCGTCGGTTATAGAAAAACCTAATTAAAGCAAAAAAATCATCCAGGGAAAAACTCAGGCTCAAAACACTGTCAATTTCATCTACAAAAATTACAATATTTTGTTCAATTTCTACTAATAAAACTTCCTCTATAAACAAACTCAACCGCTGCACGGGTGACAATAATTCCCGCTGCTCTTTCCACCAAGCCCGCCATTGAAATTTTTTGCCAAGCTGATAGCTGCTTACCAGAGATTGCACGAGTCCGGCATACCACTTTTCTGCCGTTACATCTTCCTTCCCAATTCCGGTTAGGTCAATAAAAGCACAGAGAAACCCTTCCGCTTGCAGTCTTTGCATCGTCCGCACCCGCAAGCTTGATTTGCCCATCTGCCGCGAGTTCAGCACGTAACAAAACTGACCTGCTTTCAAACCTTCGTAAAAGTCTGAGTCTGCTTGTCGCATTACATAGCTGGAGGCATCAATTGGAAGACTACCGCCTACGTGATATTCATAATTAGCTGGATACTCTCTCATAATTGCCATCATCAAAATCTGGGTTTGATTATATGATAACTGCCTTACAATTACCCATTACCCCTTACCCATTACCAGTGTCTTATAACTAGCAACTTGAGTTATTTACAGATTTGGCTAAATTTTCTAGCCTCTTCGGGATGAGAAGCCAAATAATCTTCCAGCCACAAACAACCCCGCCCGATCGAATTATCGAGATCGAGTTCTAATTTCCACAACTTGATAGTATTGTCAAGCCCAGCAGAAGCTAGTGTTTTACCATCTGGACTAAACATAACGCTAGTAACTCTGTTGAGGTGTCCTTCTAGGGTTGATATTTCCCGACCAGTTTCTACATTCCACACCCTCACAGTACCATCTTCACTAGAGGAAGCTAAAATCTTGCCATCCGGACTGAAACTGACAGTAAATACCTCAGATAAATGTCCTTCTAGGGTAAGCAATAATCTGCCATTTTCTGCATTCCATAGTTTGACTGTACCATCATCACCACCAGAAGCTAAGATTTTACTATTTGGACTAAAACTAACGGTCTGTACCCAACCGCTATGGGCGGAAAAAGCCCACGTTAAAGTAGCTGTTTTTAAATTTAATAGTCTTAGATCACCGTTATTACAAGCCACAGCTAGAGCTTTTCCATCTGGACTAAAACTTAAATCAGTGACAATACGAGGTTCTTTAAAGGTTTTCAGCAAGCTAGCATCTGCTACATTCCAAAGTTTTACAGTACGATCATCACCGCCAGAGGCTAAGGTTTTCCCATCTGGACTAAAGCGAACGCTCCTGACCCAACCACTATGATCGTTGAGGGTTTTTAGTAATCGACCATCTTGAACATTCCACCACTTAAGTGTGTTGTCAACACTGCCGGAAGCTAACATATTACCATCGGGACTAAAACTAACACTTAGCATCGGCTCTTGATGACCGTTAAGAGTTTGGAGTAAAGTGCCATTTTTGATATTCCATAGCTTTATTTTAGAATCATCGCTACCGGAAGCAATAATCTTACCATCGGGACTAAAACTTATTGATCGAATATTATCGCTATTTTTTTTAATGGTTTGCGGTTCCCTAACTTCTAAATTCCAGAGCTTGATTGCGCTATCATAACTTCCAGAAACAAGAGTTTTGCTATCTGGACTAAAAGCGATACTCTCAATTTTACCGTCATGTCCTTTAAGAAGTTGCGGGTCGGTTCTGTTGTCGTTTATATCTTCTAAATTCCACAACTTTACGGTACTATCCGAACTGATAGTTGCTAGAGTTTTGCCATCTGGACTAAAAATTGCACTCCAGACAGCCCTGCGATGAGTAGGGAGGTTTTGCAGTAAAGTTTTATCTGCTACATTCCATAGTTTCACTATGCCTTCTTGATCGGCTGAAGCTAAAGTTTTACCATCGGGACTAAAACTGACACTTATGGTATTTACTTGATGACCTTCCAGAGTATTTACAAGGGTTCCATCGCCAATATTCCACAGCCTCACGGTTCTATCCCAACTTGTAGAAGCGAGAGTTTTACCATCGGGACTCCAACTAATATGGGTAACGGCACGGGTATGTCCTTTCAGAGTTTTTAATAACGTACTATCTGTTGCTTTCCACAACTTGATAGTACCATCGTGGCTACAGGAAGCGAGAATTTTACCATCGGGACTAAAACTAACAGTTCTTATCCAGTCATTATGAGCGTTAATAGTTTTAATTAAACGGCTATGCCTTACATCCCACAACTTAACCGTACCATCTTCACTACTAGAAGCCAAAATATTGCCATTAGGATGAAAACTTACACTCGTAACTCTAGTAGTACGTCCGGTCAGGGTTGATATTAATTTAGCTGGTCTAGCATTCCACAGTTTTACCGTACCATCCTCGCTAGCAGAAGCAAAAATTTTGCCATCGGGACTGAAAGTTACACTTCTGACACCGCTACTATGACCAACGGCGCGATCGCGTTCTCTAACATGATATATTGCCTGTTGCAGTGCCCTCATTACCTGCATTTGCGTATCGTTGCTGGCTGATTTTTCTAATTTTTTCATCTGCTGCGCTGCTTGTAATGCTTTCAGCAGTGCTTCAAAAGGGTCGGAAACCAAAGCTGCTTTAGAGAATAAAGTTTGCAGAACTACTTGTCGTTGGGCTAGTTCCTGTTGAGCTTTTTTTACTTGTAATTGGATGGAGATTGCTGTGATTACAGAAATTCCCAAAACTACAGAACCCATCGCAATGATCCGGGTAGCCCTGCGCTTGGCTTGAGTAAATTCTACTTTGGCTTGTTGTTGAGCTGAAACTAAGGTATCATTCGCTTTAGCTAATATCTGACCTTCTTCTTCTTTAACAGCTAAAACCTGTTGAACTTCACGCTTTTCCAAATCTTGAGATGCTGCTAAGAAGCGGTAATCCAGATGGCTTAAATTTTTATCTATCGACCATTCCAGAGCCTCTTGCAGCGCATTTCCCCGCAGCAGCCGCGAATTATCCTCAAAATTAGCCACAGCCCAAGCATTAAAAGTTTCCGAATAAGGCCGCAGCTTTCCTAACTGTTTTTCCACCCATTCCAGATTAAAAACTTCGGCATAAATGCGGTTGTAAACTTTTAATTTTCCCTGCTGTTGCACCACTAAACCAGACAGCCGCAACTCGGTTTGTTCGGGACTGCCATCGGCAAGAACCCCCAGGGGTAGGCACGGGGGCACTACCCCTACAAAACCCTGGTTTTCCTCGGTTTGGGGGGGATTCGCCGATTCCAAGATTTGCTGGTAAAGCCCTAATAACTGTCCGGCTTTTTGCTGATTTCTTAACAGGCGATCGCGAATAGTTTTCAAATGCTCCGGCTCATCCTGAGACTCCCAATTCTCAACAACCCGCAACCTCACCAACCCCGCAACTCCCTCCTCCTCTGTGGAACAGGCATCCTGCCTGTCTCTCTCTGCGCCCTCAGCGCCTCTGCGGTTAACTCTCTTCAACTCATTTTCCAACACCAACTTGCACAGCTTTTGCGTCAAAAAAGGTTGTCCCCCCGTCCAATCTAGTATTTGGGCGATCGCATTTTCAGGATTGGCAACTCGTCCTTGCCAGCCGTCAATTAAAGGCTGCACTTCATCAAGTTTAAAGCCGTCTAAATGTATCGCTTTACCAATATTAAAAGGAGTTTGAGTTTTGTCGGCAATCAAATCTGAAGGTGTTGCCACTCCTAGCAGCGCAAAAGTCAGTTTGCGGTAGAGAGGATTGTCAACTCTTCGATTGTAAAACCAACGAATTAGAGCAAAAAACTCATCCGCAGAAAAGTTCATACTCAACACTCGATCTATCTCGTCAATAAAAATAACTATATTTTGGGAAATCTCAACTAAAATAACTTCTTCAATAAACAAATTAAATCGCTGGAGAGGTGATAATAAATCCCGGCGATCGCGCCACCAATTCCGCCAATTAATTTGATTGCTTAGCTGGCAGCTACTCACCAAAGAATTAATCATTCCCGCATACCATTTTTCAGGAGTGACATCTTCCTTGCCAATACCAGTTAAATCGATACAAGCGCAAACAGTACCTTCAGCTTGCAGTCTTTGCATCGTCCGCACCCGCAAACTAGATTTGCCCATTTGCCGCGAATTCAGCACGTAACAAAACTCACGGGCCTTCAAACCTTCGTAAAAGTCCAAGTCTGCTTGCCGCATCACGTAACTCGACGCATCTGCTGGGAGACTCCCGCCAATCTGATATTCATCGCTAACTGGAAATTCTTTCATCATTGCCTGCACCCAAATCTAGATTAGATTGTACGATCGCCAACCTGACTATGTAGAGATTTACCAAACAACCTGACTTTTACTGATTTTTAGGACTTACGAATCGGTGGTCAGAAACCGGGTTTTTTCCGAAAAGACGCCTTGTAGCCAACAGATTAGGTCAAAAACCCGGTTTCTTTGGTCTGATGCCTGAGTCCTGATTTTTATGATGCTTTGTCAGGATGCACCTGATTTTTCCCTATAAATTCAAAGCCTGAAGCTATTTATCAGTTCCTATAATACCTGATTTTATCACCATTGCTGTTCGAGAGTTTTAGCAACAAACTGATAACAGGAAGCGAAAAGGGCAGCAAAAAAATATAAATACCCACCATTACTTCCTAAATAAACCCATTATTTTGAAATACAAAGGAGAAACTGAAATTGATATCTACGGTACTCAATTCAATGACAACAACACTGATAACGGCGGTAAGTTTCACAAATCATTAGTGGGAACTAATCAAGCTGACAAAATCTATGGCAAAGCAGGAAATTACATATTGTCGGGTTTTGGTGGCAACGACGACCTGTGAGGCGGCACTGGCAACGACGACTTTCATTTCAAGATCGGGCGAAATTTTGTATCAATTACCAAACAAGAAGGAGTAATCAAAATGGCGAGCGCACCTATTCTCACAAGAGACAAGTACAGCACTAAAAAGGCTGGCCTCATTGACATCGACATAAATATTGAGGATTCTGAAAAGGCTGGCCTCATTGAGATCGACATAAATATTGGCGATTCGGAAACTGTTGATTTGATTGACGACGACAGCGATGATTCTGAAACAGTTGATATCATTGACGACGACAGCGATGATTCTGAAACAGTTGATATCATTGACGACGACAGCGATGATTCTGAAACAGTTGATATCATTGACCGTCGTGACAGCGATGATTCTGAAACAGTTGATATCATTGACCGTCGTGACAGCGATGATTCTGAAACAGTTGATATCATTGA
>NZ_JAUBOZ010000126.1:0-13384 GCF_036700475.1 Microcoleus sp. T2B6
CACTCCTAAAAAAGCAGTTTTTTGAGTAATATTACTGATTGACAAATGCAATTAAGTCTTAACTTGTCACCAATGGTACAGCACCATCAAAGCCAAAACTCTCAGCGGTACAGCCGCGCTGCTGACACAAAGTAAATGATTTCCTGGAATGTTCTGGTAAATTCCGGTAAAGTCTGGTACTATAGTTTGAGAACAAAAATACCACCTAGCGATGACCAGATATGTCACACCGCGAGAAGCTTGCAAAATCCTGCAAGTCTCAGACAAAACCCTTAGAAACTGGGAACTTGCCGACAAAATATCAGCAATCAGAACTCCCTCCAACCAGCGACGCTACGACATCGACAGCGTTCTCGGAACCGGACACGACCGAATTACAGCCATCTACGCCAGGGTCAGTAGCTACAAACAGCGCGAAGACCTCGATAGGCAAGTCAGCTACCTCCAAAACCTCTACCCGCAAGCCAAAGTCTTCAAAGACATCGGAGGCGGACTCAACTTCAAAAGAAAAGCGCTGCTTGCCCTTCTGGGACAAGTCATGTCAGGAGACATCTCAACAGTTGTGGTGGGACACCAAGACAGACTGTGCCGGTTTGGTGGCGATCTTATCAAATGGATCTGCGAGCAAAACAATTGCCAACTCATGGTTCTCAGTAGAAACGAGCTGTCTCCAGAACGAGAAATGGTTGAAGATATCCTTGCCATCATCCACGTCTTTAGCTGCCGACTCTATGGTTTGCGAAAATACAAATCTGCTATCAAAGAAGATTCGAGTTTACCCGGAAACCAAGCTAGCAGCGAAGTGGAGGACTTGGATTGCAGCAAGTAGATGGTGTTATAACCAAGCAATTGCTATCCTGAGAGACGAAAAAATTGGCAAGTACGATTTAAGAAAGAAAGTGATGGACTCGGCTCCCAAGTGGGTGTCAGAGCAGCCTTATAATCCCCGACAAATGGCAGTGTTTCAAGCTTTTGAAGCACACAAGGCTGCGAAGAAAGTCAAAGGAACGGCAAAGTTTAGGAGCCGTTTCGACACATCTCAAACTATCCGGTTCCAAACATCTAACTGGAAGTTAGGTACTTTTTACCCAAATTCTACCAAAGGACTAAGTTTTAAAGCATCAGAACCAATCGTTGAGGTAATGCAGCACGAACCAATACTCAGCTTAATTAACAGGCAGTGGTTGATCGGCTATGCGATTGACGCACAAGTAATGAAACCAATTAATAGCGATTTGGTTGTCGCGCTAGATCCGGGTGTCAGAACTTTTCTTACTGGTTTTGATGGTAGTGACTTCATCGAAATAGGAAAAAACGATATCGGTCGTATCTATCGCCTAGCAAGGCATCTAGACAAATTAATGTCCCGTATTGGAGTAAGTAAAGGGAGAGAGTTCAAGCGACTAAGGTATTGCCTGCGAAAATCAGCCGCCAAAATCAGGATCAAGATTAAAAACTTGGTCAATGAATTGCATAAAAAAGCTGCCAAATATCTAACAAGCAAGTACAAGTTAATTTTTTTGCCAACCTTTGAGACGCAACAAATGGTCAAGAAAGGTAAACGTAGGTTGGCGACTAAAACGGCTAGAGCGATGGTTACATTGAGTCATTATCGTTTCAAGCAAATGTTGAAGCATCAAGCCACCAAGCACGGTGGTGTTGTAGTAGACGTAACGGAAGACTATACATCTAAAACTTGCTCAAAATGTGGACATATCCATACTAACTTGGGTGGATCTAAAATCTTTAAATGTCCAAAATGCGGACACACCCTAGAAAGGGATAAAAATGGCGCTTTCAATATTTTGTTGAAAGCTTTGAGAGATACCTCCTTGACAGGAGAGCTTGCTGCTTTTTCTGTCTTGCCATACACGGTTATTCCGGGATTAGTCCGGGATTTACCGGGTTAAATGTATCTGTACCGAGAACGGGGAGAATTTGACCAAGCCCTGCCGCACCATCCAGAAGCAATCGAAATACTCGATCGAACCAGCGCTAAATTAGACCGAGCCGAAGCTTGCTATCAACTAGCACTAACAGAACAAAAACTTGGTAACATCGAGAAAACCCAAGAAAATTTTGACCGCGCCATTCAACTGTTCAGCGAAATGGACGCCAGTAAACAAGTAGAAAAAGTACAGTTAGCTGCGACCCAAAAAACTGAAAAAATACCTAATTAATCCAGCAATAAATCAGAAAATAGATACAATAAATGAAAGAACAACCATAAACTTTGTAGATATGAAACTAAAACGATTGGGACACGTAGCCGTCTGCGTGCAAGACATAGAGAAGTCTGCTGAATTCTACCGCAACTTGGGTATGGAGTTAGTCTGGAAAGATCCAGACTGGGCTTATTTGAAAGCAGGAGAGGACGGATTGGCGCTGTTGAGTCCGAGTTACGACCAAGCAGGGCCGCATTTTGGGTTTGTATTTGACGATCGTACCGAAATGGAATCCGCCTACGAACAACTCAAAGCCGATGGTGTTTCCGTCACCCACATCCACGAACACCGCGACGGTACTGCATCCTTCTACGGCAGAGATCCAGATGGGAACGGCTTCGAGTACCTTTACGAACCGGCCTGACGATTCTAGGGCTTACGAATCAAAACCCAAGAAACCGGGTTTTTAGCGGTTTCTGCCAGTTGCAGTGCGTCTTTTCGAGAAAAACCCGGTTTCTGACCACGTGCGATCGCGAACTAAATTAAGTAAACGCCCAGAAAACAATAGAATACCCAGATACCCGGTTGGGTGTTCCTTCTTCCGTTCCCGGAACATCCCTACAACTCCCCGAATAATCTGAGGTACTTACACCGACGCTTCTAAAGTAAGGTGCAGGCTGTGAATCCGAAATATATCCACAACTTCCGAAAATCGGCTCCATAATCTAAAATCTAAAATCTAAAATCTAAAATCCTCATGTTGCAGAGAATACAAGTCAGAAACCGCTGGAAATCAATCTTCAAACCCTGGGAAGAAGCAGACCCTTGGCTGTTTGGCGCTTGCATCGCCCTCACCATCTTCGGCGGAATCATGATCCGCAGCGTCGAAATCAACCAGGGACTGATCGACTGGTGGCGACACTGGGTAACTGGGGCAGTTGGTTTGTTCCTCGCCATCATCATTTCCCGCTGCCGCTACCAAATACTGCTTGAGTGGAAATGGCCGATTTACATATTAATCAATTTATCGCTGATTGCAGTGCGGTTTATCGGTACTACAGGGCTCGGTGCCCAGCGGTGGATCAACATCGGCGGCTTCTACCTGCAACCGTCAGAATTTGCCAAAGTAGGCATGATCGTCACTTTAGCAGCTCTCCTGCACGAGAAGAGTGTCCCCACAGTCCGGGATATGTTGAGGATGCTGGCGATTATGGCTGTACCTTGGGGATTGATATTTGCCGAACCAAATTTAGGTACTTCCCTAGTGTTCGGCGCGATTACAATGGGGATGTTTTACTGGGGTAATGTCAATCCCGGCTGGCTAATATTGCTATTCTCTCCTCTAATCTCTGTTCTCCTCAATAACCTGTCTACACCGATTTGGGTAGCCTGGGTAGTTGTTGCGGGTATTATCGCTTGGCGAACCCTGCCTTGGCCTTGGCTGGGGACTTTCGGTGCTGTGTTGGTGAACGTTGTTTCTGGACAAGTCGGACAGCTTTTTTGGAATGTACTCAAGGATTATCAAAAAATGCGCCTGACAGGGTTTTTAAACCCCGAGAAAGACCCTTTAGGCAGCGGATATCACTTGATTCAATCTCGGATTGCTATTGGGGCCGGGGAACTGAAAGGCAGGGGTTTGTTTCAGGGAACGCAAACTCAGCTTAACTTTATTCCCGAACAGCATACGGACTTTATCTTTTCAGCTATTGGCGAAGAATTGGGGTTTATTGGCTGCATTTGCGTGCTGTTGGTGTTCTGGATAATTTGTTTCCGGTTAGTGACGATCGCTCAAACTGCTAACGATAATTTTGGTTCTTTGCTGGCGATCGGCGTACTGTCAATGTTGATTTTTCAGGTGTTCGTAAATATTGGGATGAACATTGGCTTGGCTCCGGTTACGGGCATTCCCCTGCCTTTCCTGAGTTACGGGAATGCGTCGCTGCTGAGTAATTTTCTCGGCCTGGGACTGGTGGAGGCGGTGGCAAGCCAGCGACAGCGCAAGAAGCGTTGGAATTAGGTCATTGGTAATGGGTTTTGGGAATGCGATCGCCCTTAAGTTTTCGAGGCTAGGAGGGCGATCGTATTTTTTTTCGATCGACCTAGCCGCATCTAAATTTTACGTTTCCTGAGCCGAGCCTTTAGGACAGTCAAGTTTGATAAAATTCTTGTACGGTGCGCGCGAGAACCCGCCAAAAAATAAAATTTAGAGGCAAAACAGCTTAAGTATATCAACTTAATTAAACCACTTCTGACGCAAACAATAAATGCTTTTATGCGCTATGGGTAAGCCACTCTCTGTGCAGTGGAGACCCTACTGAGGACGTTCTTAATCGCTGAAACCATTGCCATTATTACATCTTTTTTTCTTCTTCCTTCCTGCTTCCTGCTTCCTTCTTCCTTCTTCCGACGGACATCGGACTGACATCCGTTACATCCGTTACATCCGCTACAAAATCCGTTGCCGAACTTCCTTCGCCCCTGATTACTCGTTCATATTCTTGTACGTAGCAACAGCCGAAGGCGAACTCCGGTTTAAATAACGGAATATCCAATACTTAAATACCGTATCCAAGATCACTGGAAACGTCGCAATGAACAAAAATATGAACTGCCTATTTTCTGGTAGTCCCAAATGCCTCGATAAACCTTCGAGAATTACTTCCCAACCATGAGGCGAGTGGAATCCGACAAACACATCTGTAAACAAAATAATTACGAAAGCTTTCGCACTGTCGCTGAGGCCGTAAATCACATCGTCCATGAAAGACTTTAAAATCTCAATCTCTTTCTTGTTAGTGACGATAATCGCGGCAAATGCCATGCAGGAAATCAAATCAGCAAAAATATTTTTAATAGCTCCCCCACTTTCAGATCGGTATTCCTCCGCTAGTTCAACTGCTTTCTCGGCAATCTTCTTTTCCGTTTCCTCTAAAGAAAGCGACGGAGCAATGCCTATTAACCTTTCAAATTTGAGGTGTTGCTCAAATCTCTCCAGTTCTTGGAATGCTTCTTCTTCCAGGTTAACATTTATGAAAAGTGGAGCATTTTCTTTGCCTCTAAAATGGTCAACTACCGGACCGACTAAAAAGTTTTTGGCAATTTGATTCGTCAACAGCGGAACTAAAATCAAAAGCAAAATAAATCTCAGAGAAATAATTGTTTTTACTTTGGAATTGCGAAAATTCTTAACTACTTCTTTTTCAGCTCCAGGGTCTAAATCTTTAGTAATTCGATTCAAAGTTCCCAGAAGCGATCGCGGTAATAAATTCACTTCTTCATAGTTAGTGTCAACCTCACCATCGTGAATTTGAACAGAATTAGCTGAACCTTTATTTTTTGGATCCGGTGGAGAGCTGCTATTTGTTGTAGATTTGGTATGCAGATTTACTGAACTGACAACCGGAACAATTGCCGTCGATCTACTATTATTAATATACTTGTCGATGACTCCATCAATAAACTCTAGCTTCTCAAATATAAGGGAGGCGGTATCTTTATTGTTGAGATGTAATCCGTGCTGGTGATGATCCGCGCTGTGCCCCGTTTTCGGTTGGGCCCCCACTCGCTCCGGCAGTTCCAAAAAAGAACGGCTAGCATTAAACTCAACCATTCGGGTTTGGATGACCTTGAGGTATTTTTGCAGCTCGGATTTAAAGTAAGACAGGGTGCTTTGTCCGTATTCTCCCGAACGATCGGAGATTGCTTGACCGCCAAAATGCTCGTCTTCGATCGCCTTAATTGCTAACGCAGCATCGTAGGCCTGTTCGAGAGCCCTCTCAGGCGTTTCTCGATACCATTGGTGAAGGCTGTAGAGATATTTTACAATCCTGTGCCACGGAGAAGTATTCATAGCTAAAGCTGGTTAGTTGGCTGTAGACATTAGTGATTAAAGTATTCACAGTATGGTAACAAATTTACATAAATTGGGAACCGAGGTCTCGGATTCAATTTGGATTGTCGGATCTGCCCGCAGCGGTAAAACCACTCGTTTAGTCGAGCAGTTCTGCATTTGGAGCAAAACGGTCAAGCCTTTGCCCACAACAGTTTCAGGGCGATCGAGTTCCGGGCGGCGGCGGGCTGGACAAACTGCCCCAGCAATTTTAGTCTTAGCAGCTAACGGAGACAACCGGCTAGAATTGGCCGATCGCATCGCCGTCGCTACCGAAGGAAAATATACCTTTCACTCCACAACACCCTTCGGTTTTTTTGAGCAGGAGGTATTGCTATTTTGGCCGCTGCTAGTTCAGTCGCTGGATTTGAGGGCTCAATTTCCCCTGCGGCTGCAACCTGAAACAGAACTGGAACTTGCCGCGAGACTCTGGCGTCGCGAACTAGACGAAGGCATTTTGCAACAAACAGGGGTAAGCCCAAACCGAATGGTGCGTCGAACACTTGACTTATTACAACTTGCTGCTGTCAGCGGTACGCCCAGAGAAGAGATTCCCAGCATTCTAGAACAGGGATTTGCTGGTGACGGCGGCTCGAACAACCTATGGACTAGCATGGGAGAGTTGCTCGAAAGGTGGCGGGAATGGTGCTTGACGCGGGGGTTCCTGACTTACGGGATTGTTTGCGAACTCTACTGGCGCTATTTGTTGCCGGATGCCAGTTACCAGCAGCATTTGGCCTCTAGATACCAAGCTGCGATCGCAGACGATGTTGACGATTATCCCGCGATCAGTGGCCATTTGTTCGATCGAATGCTCGACTTTGGTGCAGCGGGGGCTTTCTCCTACAATCCAGATGGAGGAGTGCGTTTGGGCTTGGGGGCTGATACGGAATACCTAGCCCGACTCGAAAGCCGCTGTCAAAGCGTGGAAAATTTGGACGCAAAAGCGGGTTTAGCCCCAGAGATTGCAGATTTAGCGGTAAGTTTAGCAGTTAATACTGAGGGTTTTTATCCTTTAGGCTTGAGTTTGCCCGGTAAAGTTCGATCGCTCCAAACCACTTCCCGGGCTCAACTGCTGCGAGAAACCGCCGAAATTATCGTGGATGCGGTGAAGTCACAAGCCGTGGAACCGCAGGAAATCGCCGTAATTGCCCCTGGGATGGATGCGATCGCCCGTTACAGTTTAACGGAAATTCTGGCGCGATCTAATATCGCGGCCGTATCTCTCAACGATCAGCGTCCCCTCTCGACTACCCCAGAGATTCGAGCTTTACTCACTTTGTTAGCCTTAGTTTATCCGGGACTCGGCCGTTTAGTTGATCGAGACGGCGCAGCAGAAATGCTGGTAGTGTTGGGCAGCCAGAAACACAGTTCATTGGAAACAGAAGATTCCAACTCGACGTTCAATCTAAAATCTCAAATTCACAATCAAAAATCGATCGACCAAGTGAGAGCCGGTTTAATCGCCGATCACTGTTTTTGCCCAGATATCGATCGACCTCAATTGCTGCCCATTACAGCTTTTCCCCGGTGGGACAGAGTGGGACACCGAGCAGCCCGGGCCTACGAGCAGATTGTGGAGTGGATCGAACAACAGCGATCGCAACAGCAGGAGCGGCTGTTGCCGAGTCCAATTGCCCTACTCGATCGAGCAATCCAGAAATTTCTCATGAACGACAGATACCTGCCCTACGATCGGCTAGCAGCCCTGCGCGAGTTAATGGAAACCGCCACCCACTACTGGGAAATCAACGGGCGAATGCAGCGCGTAGAACCCACAAACGGCGGCGACTCAGAAACGATCGCCCGGTTCATCCAGTTGTTGCGCCAAGGAACCGTCACCGCCAACCCCTTTCCAGTGCGTCCCGAAGGCCCAGCAGCCAGGGCCGTCACCCTCGCCAACATTTTCCAGTACCGCAGCAGCCGCCGCGCCCACAAATGGCACTTTTGGCTGGATGCCGGCTCGCCCCTGTGGCTGAGTGGTGGTGCGGCGACATTGTTTGGTGCTCCCTTATTTTTGCGATCGCAACTGGGGCGCCCCTGGGAAACCGAAGAGGAAACGGCGGCAGACCAACAGCGGCTGCGGCGAATTCTGCTAGATTTGTTAAGTCGCTGTTCCCTGCTTTACCTTTGCCACAGCGAACTATCCGTCAGTGGACAAGAACAAACCGGGCCGCTTCTGCCCCTAATTAACAGCTCTGTTTCTTGTCAGCAGTCAGCATAAGACAGTCGGCTTCTGCTGGCAAGGGGCACATCTGTATTCAGCCTTCGACATTCGGAAAGAAAAAATTCTGACGGCGAAGATTTTTATTTATTCGGCTTCTGGATAAATACACTGGGCTGACTCCCAGCCGGAATTCTAGGTTATATATCGAAGTGGCGCGATATTAAAGTATACCCAACCTAGGCATCAAAACGTGCAATCATTAATATTTTGATATCAAAAGATGCCCCGCTTAAAAAATATCTATAGCCGTTGCAGTTTTGATTTAGTATGTTAGAAATGATGGGGTTATTAATCAATTTTAAGCCAGATTTGTGGCAACAAACTGATACTAATCAGTTCTTAAAGTTAATCGGGATCGTCGTCGTTTAAAGGAGCCAAAATAATGCCAAGTGCAGTGCCAGCAGTAATTATACCACCAACACCAACACCAGAACCACCTCCAACACCAGAACCACCTCCAACACCAGAACCACCTCCGACGCCGCCAACACCTCCAACCCCAGCACCACCTCCAACACCTCCAACACCTCCCTCCGGGGACGACACAATTGGCGACATAGACGACACAGGGGGCGGAGGCCAAGGTACCTCGCCCGGAATCATCGGCGGCGTAGTCCGTGGCACAGAAACCAACGACTCCTTAGTTGGCAGTCCCGGGCCCGACGTGATTTCCGGGCTGCAAGGCAACGACAACCTCCAAGGAGCCGACGGTGACGATTTAGTATTCGGGGGCGATGATGACGACGTGCTGTTCGGCGCGCCAGGGAACGACGTTCTCGACGGCGGTTCAGGACTCGATACCGTGTACGGAGGCAAAGGCAACGACTGCCTCGACGGGGCAAATAACCCTGACCTGCTGTACGGCAATGACGCCAACGACACGGTAATCGGAGGCGAAGGCAGAGACACGGGTTATGGGGGAAAAGGCAGCGACAGCTTGCGTGGGGGTTCTGGCGACGATAGCTTTTTGGGCGATCGAGGCGACGACATCCTGTGGGGCGACCAAGGCAACGACTCGCTCTTCGGTGGCGACGGCGAAGACTTGCTATTTGGCAACGAAGGAGGCGACTGGCTATACGGAAACGCCGGCGGGGACACATTTTTTTCCGGCGACGGCGACGACATCGTATTCGGCGGCGACGGTGATGACATCGTGGACGGCGGTGCTGGCAACGACGTTCTTTGGGGCGAAGCAGGCAAAGACATAATCGCAGGAGGCGAAGGCAGAGATGTCTTCGTTATCGGCGCCTTCAGTTCCCCCAGCGGCAGCAGCGACGGCACTAACCCGGCATTTCTCACCACAGGCGGCCCCGATATCGCCGATGCCGACATTTTCACAGACTTTCGCCAAGGCGAAGATTTAATCGGGTTAACCGGCGACCTCAAGTTTGAAGATTTGGTAATCTTCCAAAGCACTGAGACGAAAGCCGGCAGTACGATTATTCGCAACGGCGTCAGCGGCGACTTTTTAGCAGTATTGCCTGGAGTAGACAGCAGAACCCTAGGGCGAAGCTCATTTGTAATTGCCCCCACAGTTCCCGGCAGCGCAACTCCCCTTCCCCTACCGACACCGACAGGAAGTCCGACACCGACAGGAAGTCCGACACCGACAGGAAGTCCGACACCGACAGGAAGTCCGACACCGCCCACACCGACAGAGCCGGTGCCGACGTTCCCGACGCCGACAACAGGAAGTCCGACGCCGACAGGAAGTCCGACGCCGACAGGAAGTCCGCCGCCGACGTTCCCGACGCCCATCTTTAACCAACCTCCAAGAGCAGTTAACGATAACTTCACCACGGTTGCGGGTAAAGAACTCAGTTTCAACGTTCTGTTGAACGACACTGACCAGGAACAAAGCGCTCTGACTGTCACGACTTTTACTCCAGCAAGCAAAGGGAGCGTGAGTCCCGTGGGCGGTGGCGTATTCAAATACACCCCGAATCCGGGCTTTTTGGGTACTGACAGCTTCAGCTACTCGATCGCAGACGGCAGCGGCGGCACAAGTAAGGCGGTAGTAACCATCAACGTCAGTAGCCCGCCGCAGCTAATAATTAACGACGGTGTGGTGGTTGCCAAAAGTAATCCTATCCAGACAATCACTGCCGCCGATTTGTTAGTCACAGATCCCGACAACAGCCCCTTGGAAATCGTTTACACGATTACTAAAGCTCCCGATGCTACCAGAGGTTTTGTCCAAAGGGGTAGCACCTTTCTCAACGTGGGCGGCAAATTCACCCAAGACGATATCAATAACAACATCGTCAAATACAACTTGCTGGCAGCAGGTGGCAGCGACACTTTCACGTTTACAGCCTCCGACGGATCTGCAACTATCGGGCCGGCATCCTTCAGCATCACGGTGGTAGATAATATTGTCGATCGCAGCGCACTCCCGGCCAGCAGCTTTACAGGCAGCAACCTCAGCGACTTCATCCTCGGCGGGGCCGGCGACGATACCCTCTCTGGGGGCGACGGCAGCGACATCATCGATGGCAGTGTCGGCAACGACGTCGTATTCGGTGAAGCAGGCAACGACTCGGTGGTGGGTGCGATCGGCAATGACACCGTTGACGGCGGACTGGGCAACGACACCGTTGACGGCCAAGACGGCATAGACTCGCTGATCGGCGGGCTGGGCAACGACCTGATGTTCGGCGGCAATGACAATGACAACCTCTTGGGCGGTGACAACAACGACACCATTGACGGCGGAACAGGCAATGACTCGATGTTGGGAGAATCCGGCGAGGACTCGATACTTGGTGGCGCCGGGATTGACACCTTACTTGGTGGCATTGGCGACGACTCCCTTGAGGGCGGTGCAGGGGACGATATCCTCGACGGTGGACTGGGCAGAAACTTGGTCGATGGCGGTATCAATAACGATTCCATCTTGGGCGGCGACAACGATGAAACGATGTTGGGTGGACAAGGCAACGACACGGGACTCGGAGGTTCGGGCAATGACTACGTGTTGGGCGAGGCCGGCAGCGACTCCCTCGACGGCCAAGCGGGCGACGACACTCTCGACGGCGGTGCCGGCAGCGACTGTCTCAGCGGCGCCTTCGGCAATGACTTGGTATTGGGCGGCGATGACAACGACTCGCTTTCCGGCGGTGCAGCCAATGACATTTTGGGTGGCGGTGTCGGTTCTGACTTGCTCACCGGCGATGCTGGCAATGATTTCTTCTACTACGAAACTCCCAGCGAAGGCGTGGACGTGATTGCTGACTTTAACGCTAACGGCAGCGAGACCGACAGATTCTTGTTCAGATCGTCAAATTTCGCGGGTTTAACCAACTCAGGAACTACTCTCGATTTCACCAGTTTTATCGTCAGGAATATCGGGTCTAGCGGCGACGACATCAGCAAGCAATCAGTCATTTTGTTTGAATCTAAATTTGATAACGCTCAAGCAGTAAATGCAGTGTTGAAGAATCAAAAGGGTTCGAGCAAAACAGGAGCTTTCTTCGTGTACCTGAACAATACTTTTAACAAGTACGTTCTCGGCTTCGACCCGAATGTGGCAGATGACAGTCTCCCAGCTTTCGATTTGGGAGTGTTGAATTCTATTCCTACAGTGCCGGGAGCCCTCAGCACCGTCATTACTGCATCTGACTTTAAGTTTATTTAGTAGTTAGTTTTTGAGTAGCGTCGCAAGGAGTCGGAACAATGCCAAGTGCAGTACCAGTAGCTTTTCCCCCACCGTCGCCGTCCCCGGCACCGTCGCCGTCCCCGGCACCGTCGCCGATGACGGGGACTTCAACAGGGATGACGGGGACTTCAACAGGGATGACGGGGACTTCGACAACGATGACGGGGACTTCGACAGGGATGACGGGGACTTCGACAACGATGACGGGGACTTCGACAGGGATGACGGGGACTTCGACAACGATGACGGGGACTTCGACAGGGATGACGGGGACTTCGACAGGGATGACGGGGACGGGCCCGGACATTTCGATCACCCCGGTGCCGCGGCCACCTCTGACAGTTCCAACCCCTCCCCCACAGCCACTTTTTGTCGATGGCTTAGTTGTCGCAAATGACGGCAGTAACTATTTAATCGGCAGCTTGTTCAATGACACGATTTCCGGGCGCGGCGGCGACGACACGCTTCTGAGTCGGGACGGAGACGATATAGTCAGGGGCGAAGACGGTAACGATTCTCTCAACGGCGGCGCTGGTAAAGATATTGTTGAGGGCGGGCGCGGCAATGACACGGCGCGGGGCGGCAAAGGCGATGACTTGGTTTCTGGCGACCAAGGCGATGACCTAGCTTTTGGCGACCAGGGGAACGATGTTGTCTTGGGTGCTGAAGGCAACGACTCGCTGTACGGCGGTAAAGGCAATGACTGTCTGCGCGGTGGTGGCGAGGACGACCTGATTTTTGGCGACAAGGGCAGTGACACCCTTTTTGGTGACACTGGTAACGACTGCCTGATCGGCGCTCGGGGCAATGATATTTTGTTGGGCCAGGAGGGCGGGGATGTCATCACCGGCGGTGTTGGTAACGATACTGGTGACGGCGGCGAGGGTGATGACCTGATCTTCGGGGGCGACGAGAATGATTCTTTGTCTGGAGATGCTGGGGATGATGTTCTTTCGGGCGATCGCGGATCGGATACTCTGACAGGAGGCGACGGATCGGATATCTTTGTTCTCGGTAGGGTGGGCACGTCGCCGGGTAGCAACGGGTTTCTCACTACTGGCGGCAGCGAAATCGGCGATGCTGATGTAATTAGAGATTTTAAGGCGGGAGATTCGATCGGTCTGGCTGGAGGTCTGAACTTTACAGAGTTAGAAATTTTCCAGGGCCAAGGCTCGAATTCTAGCAACACGATTATTAGGGACAGGCGAACTGGGGAATTTTTGGCGGTGTTGATTGATGTTCGATCGAACTCGCTAGATGAATCTCGGTTCACTACAGGTCAAATACCCCGCGTAAACGACAATCCCTTCACCATTGAGGGGACAACTCCTTCTAGCGGCGGGACAACTCCTGCGGGCGGCTCGACAGCTCCTGCGGGCGGCTCGACAGCTCCTGCGGGCGGCTCGACAGCTCCTGCGGGCGGCTCGACAGCTCCTGCGGGCGGC
>NZ_JAUBOZ010000126.1:13484-19483 GCF_036700475.1 Microcoleus sp. T2B6
TCGACAGCTCCTGCTGGGGGCGGCACAGGTACGGGGGCATTGCCGGTACAGGTTCCGGGTACGAGTCCGAGTCCGACTGCGGGCGCGACAACTCCGAGTCCGAGTCCTTCGATCGTCCCCACTCCAACTGCTGCGCCCCCAACTCCTCCGCCTTTGGGCGGCGGGCCGACTCCGCCGAGTTTTACATCTCCGACTCCTAACCAGCCGCCGATCGTGGAAGCGGGCAAGACGGTGACTGGTTTGCAGAATTTGCCTCTGTCTCTGAGCATTTCGGCGCCCAGCGACCCGGAGGGCCAGCCGCTGTCGATCGCGGTAGTCGGACTTCCCAATCCTACTTTTGGTCAGGTAATTACGGGTACGAGCCCGGTCGCCGTGAACCAAAAGTTAACCGTTCAGGATTTACTCGGGCTGAAATTCCAACCTGGAACAAACGCGATCGGGCCAGCCGGTTCTTTCAGCTACAGCGTAGCTGACGACCAAGGCGGCACGGCAGCAGCGTCAGTGGCGATTAACATCAATTCTTTCGATACCTCCGTAACTGTTCCAAGTACCCTGTCGCCGATTGCTGTCAATGACGGCATCGTATTTACGAGTACGAATAATTCGCTGCCCACTTTCATCGATGTGCTGGCCAACGATTCCAGTCCGCAAAAAGGGACGCTCAACATTATCAATGTCAGCACACCGCAACTGGGGATAGCTGTAAATCTTGTCTCTCAAGTGCAATTCATCCCCGGCAACGTAGCGGGTACAACTGCTTTCACCTACAGCGTCAGCGACGGATTCGGGACAATTCCGGGTGTAGGTACTATCACCGTTCAAATCTTGCCTGCAGATAGCGGGCCTAACAATTTAGTTGGGGGTTCTTTGCCGGACAATTTGGACGGTTTGGCGGGCAGCGATACTATTGATGGTCAAGGCGGCAACGATACGATTAACGGCGGTGTGGATAACGACGTGCTCGTAGGCGGCCTCGGCGCAGATACCATGACGGGGGGCGGCGGCGGCAATCAATACCGCTATACCAGCCCTGCACAAGGTGGGCCTGGCTTTGATGCGGCTTCTTCGGCGGCGATCGAGGCTGCGATCGCGGCGGGCGGATACGATGTGATTACTGATTTTAACGGTCTCGGTGTGCCGATCGCCGATCAGTTTAATTTTGCCCCCGGATTTGCGAATCTGGGCGGTAACAGCCAAGTTCTGCTGAATGTGCAGACAACTGTTTCTGCAAATATTCTGGGAGGAAGTGCTTTCTTGTTTGCCTACGATTCCGGCGGCAATACTTACATCATTTATGACGGCAATGGCAATAACCTCACCGGCAGCGATTCTCGCATTTTGGCGAAGTTAAATGGTGTAACTGGGGTTTCTGCTCTTTCGGAATTTGACTTGACGTTTATCTAGGAATACGGTTCAGTTAGTGCTAAAAAACAGATCGTGCGTAGGTTAGGTTGAGGAACGAAACCCAACATTTTCGCTACAATTTTCCTTAAGTGAACCGTATTGGTTGATCTCGGAAGATAAGAGGTTTGAAACCGCAGATTAACGCAGATAAACGCCGATTTCCTTGGCAGTTTATCTGCGTTAATTTGCGTTAATCTGCGGTGAAAAATCCAATCTCATTATCTTCAGAAAACAATCCCAACAAAGAGCCAAGCATAGCACCGAACGTTTAGAAAAATCCGAGTTTTGATATCATGTCCGGTCGAGCAACCGCGATTTTTGTAGATACTGTCTTGATCTGTCAAGGGGTAGCGAGCAAATAAGTTGGATAGAAAGGCTTTTGGGACTTTAAAATACCAAAAGCCAAATGCACCAACTTCCGATATCATTGCACCAATCACCTGCATTTTGACCTGGACACGACCCAATAATCGCTCGGGAGCATCCCGGTTTTGTAAATATCCCCAAATCAGCGTAAAATAGTTAAAATCAATAGAAGCGTCAAAAAAAGTCGAGAAAAAGAGCCATGACCCCTGAAGAACTAGAGCGGTTGCAATCCTGTACGGCAGAAATTGCTAAAATTTTGTATAACAATACACCCCCCAGTAAACTGACCAGTCTGGAAAATATTGAAAAGCATCTCAGGCAACAAGGGCTTGAAAAAATCGGCCCCCAAATCGGTTTTTTTTTATCAAACAAGCAACGGGAACAGAACAAGGACGACCTCAGCGAGCGTAAAAAGCTGTATTGGTGAACTAAGAATTACTGAAAAACAGGCCAAAAAATTAGAGGTTAAGAAATCAACTAGATGATCTCCATTATTTGAAAAATGCTGTCTCCGTCAAATTGCTAATCTTTCCTACGAAAATGCGGCCTCATATATGGAAGTTCAGACGGGAGTCAAGATTGGACACACTTGTTTGCATCGATTAGTAGAAAAACAAGAATGGTCAGAACCTATAGCCAAAATTGAGGTTGAGGAAACTAGCATAGATGGAGGGAAAGTCCGTCTGAGAGGGAATTTGGGAGAAGGCTCTCATTGGCAAGATTATAAGGCTGTGCGGTTACATGAAAGTTATTATGGGGCTTTTTATCAAGACAATGAAGCGTTAATTAACTATATAAATCATCAACCTTTAGCCTATTTATTAACATGTTTAGGTGATGGACATGAGGGAATATGGAAGATTATTAGCCAGTTGAATCCGGGTAAAACCCGACGCGAAATCTTAGATTGGTATCATTTAATTGAAAATTTGTATAAAGTGGGAGGGTCGTTAAAACGGGAGCATCTCATATTTGTAAAAATACTTCTTCTGGCTCATTCCTTCTTCTGGCTCCTTCCTTCTTCTTCTTTCCTTCTGCCTCTTTCCTTCTGCCTCTTTCCTTCTGCCTCTTTCCTTCTGCCTCCTGCCTCCTGCCTCCTGCCTCAAAACTCCAATTTCTAGCGGAGGGCTGCAAAGGTGAGATGCACCCGTTAAAACGCCTAGCTAAAGCCAAGGGATTTTTGTGGCAAGGCCAGATCGACCGAACCCTTGACTTATTTAAATCGAACCCAACAAAAACCGCCCAAAACTTTTGTAACTATCTAGGGCTTGCTGAATATATCGATCGCACTTGACGTGGCATGGGTTAAGAACTGGTGCGATGCAAGTCAGGTGCAAAAAAAACAGGTAAAATAGATCAAAACCCGTGCATCACCATTGGTGACAAGTTAAGGCTGTAAGTTTTTTGTCAAGAGGCTTTTGGAGAATTATTGAAAAAGAATTGGTTAGAACCTCGTTGCTTTTCAGGAAAAGGGGCGACGATTAACTTAACATTTGGTTTTCGCTCCTGTTTAATAATTCCTAAATCGCGATTTTCTGGGGCAGCAAAATATTTAACTGGATCGGTTGCTTTACCTTTATGATGAGCTATCGTAAAATGATAAAGACCGCGATAAATCATTTCTAAAGAAATCCGATCAAAAGGTATAGCTAGTTCATCGGCTACTGCATCACCTAAGTCTACTAAAACCGCATAAAATAACCACCTTGCCCAAATTTGTAATTTAATCCCATTGATTGAACCAGTCAATAAATAGCTTAAATCTAACAGCCTTTTTACTATATTAAATGCCTCTTCAATCCGCCAACGTCGTCGATATAAATCTGCAACTACATAAGGGGTAATATCTCTGGCTCTAAGACAGTGGTTAAATAGGAATGCCAGGCTTTTCCTGAACGAACTTCAATCAAAAGTAAAGTAATAAACGGAGTTCTCTTTGTTCCAGACCCCAGACGTATCTTACGGTCTCGCAGTCCATAACTATCTGTAAACACTTGCTCTACTTTGATTGCTGCTCCTTTCTTTATTCTCCTAATAAACTTAACTTTTTGGTCAATTAATTTCAACCAAAAACTAAAGTGATAAAATCCTCTATCTAATAATAGCAACGTATTTTCGCTGACTAAACTGAGGATATTTTCTTCAAGCTTTATATCAAATTCTTTCGCATTTTCGGTAAACCAGATTTCTACTGGTAGTCGATTTACTCGCATCAATTACTGTACTTATTTTTCCCGCCCGTTGTCCGACCTTAGTCTCTTATAAACTTGATAATTTCCGAAACAATGCCTCTAATATTGAACTATCTATAATCCAAATCTGCTCAAATTTTGTTAATGTAAACTGAATACTTTCTGGTAAGGTTCGTTGATTTCTGCTTTGCCAATTTGTTCTTAACCTTGGCAATAAGTCTTTAAATACTTGTTCAAATAGCTCGGCAGGAAAGGTGAAAAATCTTTGTGAGAGTCCTTGTTGGCTGACTTTGGTGGGATTACACCACAGAAAACCATATCTAGTTAACATTCTAGTCAGTTCTCTTACCCCTGCTACATCTCGCCATAGAACCGGTTAACACCGCAGCCATCATCAGGGGCAAGTTGAGAATGCGGTCTCGCTCGCCCCAGTTGACGGTAGGAATTTTTCTGGTTGAGCATGGCTGGTGTCAGTAATGCTTCGAGTTGTTGGGCAATTACTTCATCCTCTATCATTGGCCGTTGTTTCTTCTTGGCGTGATCTCGATTTGTAGTTCTAGTCTTGGTCATGGCCCGTCTCAATCCCCCAATTACTTACCTGTTATGAGTTTCATCCATTTTTTACTTAATGTAAATACCCCATTGACAATTTACTCATCACCTTAACTTGTCACTAATGGTACTCGCCAATATGTTTTTGAGCTAAACCAGCCATATTCAAATCCCAGCAAGCTTGCCAAGGCGGAACGCTTTCTAAAGGTTGTTGCAAGTGTCTTGTAGTTTCTTTCAATGCTGCCTTCGCCTCACTCGCTTGTCCTAAATATGAATGTAGGAGAGCAACTTCGCAGTAACAACTATTTAGCCGAGATTGAATTGCAGGAGATACTTGAGATAAAGCTAAATTAAGTTTTGCTTGATAAATAGCTAATCCTAGCTCGTATTCACCAGCAGCAATATATAGCAATCCTAAATCATTCTCATAATTATTGTAGGGGCAATCCCCCCGTGGTTGCCCGATAGATAGGGGGTAGGCACGGGGAGTAGGGGTAGCACTACCCCTACAAATTTATCTGAATCATTTAGGATTGCTATAGCACAAACCCATATCACTGTATGAATTTAATTCTGTCCATTTATCGCCTTCACGCTTAGCGGCAAATTGAGCTTGGCGGTGATATTCTAGAGCTGCTTCAAAACCATCTGCTAGCAAATAGGCGTGACAGTCGCCGATGCAGCGATACAGACTTGCTTCCCGGTTAGGCGAAACTCGATTTACCAGTTTATCTGCTAATTCTAAAGTTTGGCTGATGTATCCCCACGATAAAAAATATAGAAACAATTCTTCTGGTAAAATAGGTATGGCAGGGGCGGCACAATACATCCCACGCTGAATCATAATCTTCAATTTCTCGGAAATGATAGTAAGCTTCTAAAACGTGCAAACCTAACTGAGGGGATTGAATATGTTCTACACTAGAAAACCAATGTTGTGCGATCGCCCTTTGAGTTTGTTCCCATTCGCTGCTATTCTGTAACTGATTCAAACCTGCCGCCCGAATCGCTGGGTGCATTCGGTATTTGCCCCGATGTAATTGTAGCAAAGAACAGTCACACAACTGCCGCGTTACTTTCAATTGTTCTGCTGGCGTTACATCCCACAGCAAAGCTTTGATACAAGTATCTGGCAACCATTCAATTTGTTGATAGCGACAAGCTCCCAAACGGCATAGCAAGCGGTAAGCTTGATGAGAGTGAGCGTTGAGGCGATTTAACTGATTGTTGATAAGAAACGAAAATGGATCTAGCTGCTGTAATTCCTGGCGGTTTTGTTGCCAAGCTTCGGCAATATCTCCATCATAATTATTTTGAATATAGCAATCCTAAATCATTCTCATAATTATTGTAGGGGCAATCCGACCCCTACTCCCCGTGGTTGCCCGATAGATTGGGGGTAGGCACGGGCTTTCAGGGGTAGGTTTTTAATGATGACACCGGATTGGATAGTATAGAAACAGTGAGTTTTACACAGCTCCGGAG
>NZ_JAUBOZ010000127.1:0-19102 GCF_036700475.1 Microcoleus sp. T2B6
AGTGCAGCGCCGACAGGTGGGGATTTAGAATCAACCATCGCCCCCTTGCTAGACAAGTTGCTAGCAGAGAAGTTAGCAGAGAAGTTAGCCAGCTTTGAGGAACGGCTGGGAAAATTGAGAGCCTGAGCGAGGGCAACGATGAATCGCTCAGGCTTGAATTGCAGGCTGATGTAGGTTGGATAGAGCAAGAATTGAACGAGGTTCGCGGTAATTGCAGGGTACTCGAAGCCGAACGCGACAAAGCCTGCGCCGATCGCCAGCAAGTCGAGGCTCAACTCTCCGAGCTAAAAGAGGAATTGGCAAAGGAAAAGGACAATTACTCAACACTGGTAATCATCAGCCAGCAACTTAATCAGCAGCTTGAGACGGAGCGGGCCGATCGCCAGCAAGTCCAAGCTGAACTCTCCGACCTGCAAAAACGACTGAATGAAGCTGAACAGAATGGAACGCCTGTCCCCGACTTGCGCGGCAAGGTTGGCGATATTGCAAGCTTCTTTAAAACTCTGCTAGCCAAAGATACCAAGCTGGTCAAAGATATAAAGCAAGACAAAGACGTAAAGCTACCCAAGGATACTATCTCGAAAATTGAGGAGATTTTAGGGGGTGGCGATGGATAAATTGGATGAGTACAAATGGTGGGGGAAACCCGGCGAACCTCCCCAAAATCTCAAAACCAAAAAGCAGCTCGCAGAACTGGGTTTATCGCCCCTAAAAGCAGTCGGAATTATCAGGGCGCAAAAGTACGACGTTTTGCTTTATGACCCCGACAACCCAGAGTCCTGCCGACCTAAAAGAAAGCCGACAGACAAGCAACTCGAAACACTTGCCGCCAACCGTGAGAAAGCTCGAATCAAGCGAGAGTATGAGGAGTGGTACAACGAGATTGGCTTTATTGAGCGCGATCGGGTAAGGGCGGTGAAGTGGGCACGGGATGAGCTAGCTGCTGAAAACCTAGCAATTTTAGACACAGAAACAACGGGGCTTTATGACGCCGAGATTGTGGAGATAGCTGTCATCAATCGTGACGGCGAACCCCTACTAAATACTCTAATCAAGCCTTCAATCCCCATTCCTGCCGAGGTTTCAGCTATCCACGGAATCACTGATGAGGTAGTGGCTGATGCGCCAAGCTTTCCCCAAATCTATCCCCAAATTGCCGAAATACTCAAGGACAAACAGCTTCTAATTTACAATTCTGACTTCGATATTCGCATCCTAAATTACTGCTGTAAGCTCCATAATTTGCCATCTTTGAAGCTCAAGAATCGCTCTGAATGCCTCATGACTTGGCACGCGCAATGGGCGGGCGATTGGAGCTATTATCACAAGGACTATCGCTGGCAACCGCTCTGTGGTGATCACAGAGCTTTAGGGGATTGCTTGGCAGCGCTGGAGCGACTGAAGAAAATGGCAGCGGACTCCGATCAGATGAATTGTCCCGTGCCTCGGCCTGAGTGAAGCGATCGCCCGATCGTCCCAAAACAAAAAAAGCTCCCCGACCGAAAATGTCAGAGAAGCTTTTTACACGATGGGTGGTAATTGGTAATTGGCAATTGGCTTTCATCCTTTGCCCCAATTAATTGCAATATAGCGGCTTCAATGGCACAGGTTCCAGAGTTTTTGGACAATATCGGTCGTTGCGGTCATAAAGCAAGATTTTGGCTCGACAAAAATTAAGCCTTCAATCCAATCAACTCATAAACATTGAATGGGTTTCCTTCGGGTTTCAGTTGGGTCGAGTCTCTTTCTCTCATTTGAACATACTCCGCACAACTTTCATACGTCTTTTGACCAATCAAAATATCGCAGGCATATTGCTGCGTTTGTTGACTCAGGTGATTAGCCACATTCACCCCATGCCCCACCACAGTGAACTCCATTCGTTGAGGGGAACCAACATTACCGCAGAAAACACGATCTGTATTGATGCCAATTCCTATCCTCAGCGGATGTTGCTCTTCTGGGAACCAGGAACTGTTGATTTCTGGTAGTCGCTCTCGCATTGCCAATGCCGCTTTAATTGCCCCCAGCGCATGGTCTTCTAAGGACATTGGTGACTTAAAAACTACCATAATCGTTGAGCCAATGTATTTATCTACTGTGCCTTGATGTTCAAAAACAGTCTCCACCATCACTTGAAAATAGTGGTTGAACAGCTCGACGCGAGTTTCTACTTCCATTTGCTGAGTTAAGCGCTCAGCTCCGTAAAGATTTACGAACAAAATGGAAACTTCTTTCTCTTCACCGTTGGAGTGAAAGTTTTTCAGTTGTTCTTGTAAGTCAGGATTGGGGCGAAAGTTTTTCAGTAATTGATCAAACTCATCAGATTCATTCGGCATATTAACCAAGGGTACGTTTTATAGATGGAACACTAACTGATATTCTGCCAAAGCCGCTCGCGAGTCCGTTAAGAGCCATTCTAGCTGACTGTTAAAGGGGTATAGCCGAGATACGCGCATTCCGAGGACATGACGTAAAATTTTGTAAATATCAGATAAAATGACTTGAAATAGCCAAGCCTGAAACGTTTAGCAGTAAAAGGTTTCCGCTTTTTTGGTCTGTACGAGGGCAGAGTATAACTACTACTCTGCCTCCATCAAGTGAGGGTTAAAAGTTGGCCATATTTAAGCTGGTTTTGCGCTTACAAGCTTTCGAGAAGGCTATGCAGCAACTTAATTGTTACGTTTCTTAATCTCGTGTCCTACTTTGCACGTATCTCGGCTTTACCCCCAATAGACTTGCTATATCAATGGCTGGTTGAGTAATATATTGCAGAGCGATCGTTCTACAAGGCGTAAATATAAGTAAGGGGAGAGTTAGGGTGGCTCTCCCCCTAAGTTTATTTAGGCAGCCGCCATACTTAAGACTATCGCAATAGAAAAAAAGCCAATCGTCATCCAGATGCAGACACCAATTACGGTTATGGTAGCCGCCCAAGGGCGAATTTTTATTGGGTGAGCTAGGATCATTGTTATCAATAAAGCTGTCAGGATGAGTACAGCAACAATCAATGGCGGTTGGTTAGATACTAAATAAAGTAGCGTGAAAGGGCCAAGTAACGAACCTGCTATAAAAGCTGGAATTAATATTATATAACCAATACTCGCAACTGCGACAAACAAACATATTGGTATGCAGCATACTAAGATTGTTGGTAGAAGAACAGATAAACGTCTTGGCATAAGTTATGGGGAATTTAAGAACGGCGAATGTTGTTTACAAAAATGCGATCGCTAATTAACGACTCATCGTATTAATACAATCACGAAGACCTTCTCTATCTTCAGCAGAAATATAGCGAGAAGCAAGTTGATTGTACTGGTTCAGATTTATCGTGTTATTTTTCTCACGAACTCGATCTGATTCAAGCCCAATATACTCTCTAGCAGAATTAAGAGTATTTCCTCTAATTGTACCTGAGTAGCAACCTCCGTCCGATTGATAGATGTAGCCAGCACCTATAAAAGACCTACCTCTTTTTCTTAAGATAATGTACTCAGATCCAGGTTGTTTTTGCAACCGTGCATTACTATATGCGACAGCAGATTACTGCTTGTACGAACAAGGTGGAAGATTACCATCGCTTCTTAGATTGGCTATTTTTTGGCAAGGATGGGGTGATTATCTTATATTTACAAAACTTTACGTCGTGTCCTCGGAATGCGCGTATCTCGGCTATACCCCCAAATCAAAAGCCCCCCGGTATGTACCAGAGGGCTTTTGTTGTACTTGGCGATGTTCAGTGGTTTAGCTCTTGCAGAATTCGATTAAAGCTTCACACTCGATTCTTGACCGAAACCAGTTCATCGGCTTGATGGTGAATTTTTCATCATTGCAGGACGAAGAGATGAAACCTTCATCCTCAAAACAGCCACCTACTTCGTACAGGCTTGTTAATTCGCTTAGCAATTCTTGCTTGTACTCCTCTGGTGCTTTTTCTAGGTTTGCCCCCCACATTTTCGTACAGACATCGTAAAAGCTTTTATCTCCTATCATCTTTTTTTCTCCTATTAGTTGTTAGTTCGTTTCAGTCAAATCGCACTTAACACAGTCGCGCGTCGCGCTCGGTTATGTTGGCGATGTTTAGCGGGCGATGTTCAGTGCGGCCAGTCGATCATCACTCAATTGTTGTAATTGCTGGGGCGGTTGCCAGCGATGACCCCAGAACTGGCGAAGTCGGCAAAGTGCGATCGGCTTAGGTAACAGTTGGGCTGATTGTACCCAAACCCCAATTCCTGATTCCTGATTGCAGTAGTAAGCCTCGAACTGTTGGCGTGATACTTTTGCCAGCCTTCCGTGCTGCGATGCTTGCCACAGTCGATCGATAGGTAGTATCTCACGCTTCAAAACCCGGACAATTCCTAGCAGTTCAGCAACTGGCATCGTGGCGTAAATTGCAATATTATCGCCCGGTTTTAGAGAGGTTCCGAAATTGCCTTTTCTCAGTTCGATCGTCTTAGGATTCTGAGAGAGGAAGAACGCATCAGCCCACGTCGGGCGGACAGAGATTAAGTAAGTGCTGCTGGGTTTATTCATCTTCATCCTCATTCCGTCTCAACGCCTCCCTTAACGCTTCTTGCATTGGCTACAGCTAAGTCAATGCTTTCGCTGGCAATATCTATCAATTTCTGTTCTGGTTCTTCCAGCCACGACGTATCTGTAAATGGATTGCAGATGTGCGCTTCGGCTCTGAGTTTGGCAGCTTGCAAGAAGGCGATGCAGGTAGCTAATTCATCAGGAATTGGTGGATTGCCGGAATGTTCGTACTGCTTCATGGTTGGCATCGTTTTGCTCTCCTTAGTTGTAGTCGTTGTTGTTCAAGTCATCAGAGAGGATGATGTCACCGCGCCTGACTAACTCTGCAAAAATGGCATCGTAAATTGCATCAAGCATAGAGCCGGGAATCACCCTTAATAACTTACTAAGCATTGTTATTACCCCTTTCGTTTTGTAGGAACTCTTGAATTTTGGGCAACTGTGCAATCTCTCCATCATCGTAATTTTGAATTAGCCACTTCAAGAGGCTTTTTCCGTGGCGTGAATAGCTGCGTGTTGGGTGACCGTTTTTTTCACCACACTTTAAAACTGACTTGATAATTGTGCGGATATTTGCGCCCGATAAAGCAGCCTCGGACACGGACACAAATAATTGCTCAGGAGCCAGGTTAGGGAACATCTGACCAAACCGTCGGACAGTCCACACGAAGCCGGACACTTCGCCGGACAACTTGTCTGACAACGGTTCTGGCTGTCCGTTGTCATAGTCGGACACTTCCTCTGGGGACTCCTCTGGGGAATCCTCTGTCGGACTATCGGACGGCTTTTTATCGCCCAAATTAAACTCTAAATCGTAAGTTCGCTGCCAGTATTCAGAGTCAGATAGCTGGGGTTTTTGACGGGTTTCGGCAGTCGTTATCCCTGCCTCACACTGGATTAAATACTGTCTAAATTTCTCGATATTAAAAGCCAGTTGTTCGTCTCTTTCTTCTAGCGTAAGCTTGATAACAGCCTTCTCGATACGAGGCAACAAACCGACGTTTCCATTCCCCAAAGTCGTAAAGAAAACTGGAATCTGCTTGGCTTCAGATTCAGCCATTAACTCGTTAAGCTGTGCTAATAGCATTGCCCTTTGAGCGTTATCGGAGACGATGTACTGGTTCTTAATCGACAACTCAACCAGCAGATAATCGCCCTTAGTTTTACCGTCTGCGGTCTTGACCAAAAGCCCCTGGGCTACAATCGCCATGTTTGCCCGCAAGTTTGCATCTCCAACCAATCCAAGCGCTTCAAGGTTTAGCGACTGAGCTAAGACTAGAAGGCAAACATTGTAATCTCGACCGACTGTAATAATGTCGAGCAACATCAATTCAATCTTTGCCCAGAGAGCCTTGTAAGCCTTCCGAAGCGTCAAAACGATGGATGACCAATCCTCTAAAATCAAGCGTAACGGGGGTAGATGTTTGCGGTCATCTTCGGATATGTTTTCGAGTCTGGCTAAGAAATTCTTGTGGAAATTCTCAATTAATTTGTAAGCTTTCGTCGGGTCAATCGAATTAAAAATTGTTAGTTTCCCCGCTTCCCGCAACCCGCAGAAACTGTCGTTTTTCCGTCCCAGAATCCATAGCGATGCAGTTTGTCCTTTGCTTCGTGCTTGGCTGTACACAGAATCTAACCACGCACTCAGAGTGTGACTTTTCCCCGCCCCGGTAGACCCTGCAAGAATCATTGACTTGTCGGAATATGCCAAGTCATCTAAGAGTTGTTCTCCGGGGGTTTTGGCTGACTTAATTATTGATACTGAATCAGATTCTACTTTGTCGCTAGGGTTGTTAATACCGTCGAGTGTTTGAGTACCTGTCAACTGGAAGGGAGTCTTTTGGTTTCGCAAAAAGGCGATGTATTCTTGCTTCTTCTCATCCGACAATCCCGCAGTTTCTGCATCAAAAATGGCTTCTTCAGCCTCCAGTTGAGCAATCTTAATATCGGCTTCACCCAAAACTTCGCATTGCTTGAGAACCACAGCGCAATCGTTGGCGGTAGCATCCAAATCGCCCTGCACTTGGACTTCCCTAATTGTCACATTGCGGTAATCTTCCAGTAACTCAGCACGAGCAGCCAGTTGCCCTTTTGCTAGGTCGCGTTTCTCTGCAATGACCTCATAGTTTGCAAGCTGTCGCTCGGAGTTTTGCAAGCTTCTTAAACCCATTCCCGCGACACCAAAGCTACAACCAGCGAGAGCCATCCACAGTGCTTTATTTGGATTTGTGGCGGGTATTGTGTCCTTAAAAACCACTTCACGGGGGATGCCGTTTGCCTTCCACTGTTGTGCGTGGTACTCGGTCATGATGTAGGGTTTGCCTGCCTTGTCAGCGCATTGCAAGGCTTGTTTGTTGTTACGGATGCAGAGTTGTACCCTATTGCTGGCCGTCCCCTGGATTGCGTTTATTCCGCTATATATTCCCAGTAAAAGCGCCAAAGCAACTGCCGACAACTTGCCAGCAATTGGGAGTCTTTCAAAGGTCAGAAGTAACGCACGATTAGATTTCAAGAGTTGAGCGTGTTTTTCGGTTAATGGTGGCATTACTTGCTGACTCCTTTGGCTCTGAAGATGAAGCAAAAAACGATGATGGCAAGAGCAATTGACGGCAAGTAATCCAAGTTGTTAGAAGCAGGTTTTTTTACTGTCTGAATTTCTTTAATGCCTGTCTCTAGACGTATTTTTGCTTCGCTTACTTGGTGCAATTCAGTAGCTGGTTCGGCAAGGCTAGCAATCATGCCGACCGTCACCCCAGCGCCGACAATTGCAGTAGGCAAGCGATGCTTAGACTGCCCGGTAATCTTGGCTGCTAAATAAATTTGATAGATGCCAATTGCAACAATTGACCCGCCCGCGACTTGCATGGCATGGAAAGCGAAAACCACTGCTGAACCTAACGCTGTGGGTGTTAGGACTTCGCAGAGATTGGCAGCATCCCGGTATTGGCGCTCGGCGTTGGTTTCCTCTGGCTGCGGTTGGTCAATGGTCGGTGCGGTAACTTGCTGATATTGCTGCTGCTGCTGCTGTTGTTGCTGAATTCCCCCTCCCGAAAAGGAAAGGGGACTGGCCCCGATGAATTCGTGCATAAGTCCCCTTTTGCTTAACGGTTGTTGAAATTCATTACGTTCGCAAACCAGCCCCCAAACCCTCTAGCCGTACCAGTTGCCGAAACACTGTTGGAGAGGCTGGCTGATCCAATAACAACTGGTACTTTCTCCTGAATCCCTTTGTCAGAGCCGACTGTTGCGCGACTAAGCAGCTTCTGTCGCCTTTCTCGAAGTGATTCTTGAATTGTTTGACGCTTTTCTGCAACTTCGCCCCGATTTGCGATGGCCTCCATCTTGTTCTCGTGTCGCCAAAGCTCGGCCTGTAAGTCGCCTGTAAGCTCGGAAGCAATCTCGGCTAACCCGTGCTGACGCTTGGTTTCAATCTTCAGCATCGCTGCTCGGTCTTTCGCGTCTAGTTGCTCCATCTCCGAGCCGAATTCCGCATTGAGCTTGCGGATTTTAGCGATGGCATTTCCGACTTTGGAGCCGAATTTTTTCCTAATTTCTGTCCATCTGACCTGACCATCGCTGATTTTTTCCAGCGACTCTAAGTAGCTTGTAGCGTTATCAAGGAAGGGTTCTAAAACTAAGGCAAGCTGTTCGGCATTGGCTGCTTTATCTGCCATCGCCTCCAACTTCGTGACATCGCTCAAGTATGAAAGAATGTCAGCCTCTGTGTCTGCCCAGTCTCCCGCTTTTTCATCAATGTACGGGCTGTGTCCGGCTGCTGGGTTCCTTATTGCTACGCTGCTGTTGTCGCGTCCAAAATCCATAGTAAAATCTCCTTAGATGAGTCCCCCCCTTTTTGTTAAGGGAGGGAGGATTGTGTGGCCGGCCGATTACTTCTCTAGGGCGATCGGCTGGCTTTGATTTGTCATTTGGTTGAGCTTGTCAGATACTCGATCGCCCGCCGGATGACCAATAACGGGCAGAAATTCACCGCGTCGCCAGCTTTCCGAAAGTTCGATCGCCGTTGCCAAGTCCAGTCCAACAGCCATAAATTGGCACTCCGGGAATCCGAGGTTATCGCAGTTGATGCACGGACGCTCTGGCTCATCGGTAACAGGCGGCTGCAACATTGCCCAGATTTCTGGGTTGGATTCAGGCGTAATTTCAAAAACTTTGGTCATCTTTAAACCTCCTCTGATTTCACGTCAATCGCTTCGCCATCTTTCGATAAATCTTTGCGTGTTGGAGTTGGCTTGTGATTGATAACCGTGCCAGCAATGTAGTCGCCTTCAATCTTTTCGACATAGTTACCGCCGTTAGTATTGATTACCCGTTTTCCAGGTTTTCCGTCCTCAAACACAACGCCATTGATGATTCGTACCATATTAATTAATCCCTCAAACTTTGAACTTGACCCATTACTTCAATGCCCTTGGCATCTGTTATTCCTTCCTCTCGTAGTTGGAGCGCAGCAGCTTGTATGGCTTCCTGAGATTTGCTGGCAACTACATTAAAGGTGCGGGGTGATGAGCAAAATTCGCGTTGCACTTTCACTTTAAAAAAAGCCATTATTCAGATCCTCCTAACTTCATCGCCCGTAGTTGCGCCAGCACTTCATTTTGTGCTTTTTGCTCAGCTTGAAAAACTGCCAGAGCACGCGTGGCCCCACGGTTTTGCGCTGCGTTGATTTCAGCATTGTCCAAATCAGAGTCGCGCTGTTGTGATGCTTGGTTTTCAGTTGCGATTTGTTCTAAAAGCTGGAGTACAGATTGATTCAAAGATGCCGAAGTAGAAGCAGCATTCTGGCTCAATTGAGTGATTCGGCGGTCAAGGGCGGGGGTGTATTCGGAGATTGTTAGTGAGCCACATTGAGAGGGAGAGGGTGCGGCCGGTGTAGCTTCTACCAGTTTTCGCAATTCGCTCAGTTTTCCTGCATTCAATAATTTGCAAGCTTTGAGGGCAAGCTCCGAGTATTGGGTAGCTCTGGCAGCCCCACGGCGTAGGGTTTGGATATCCAGCCCGTAGATGCTTTGCAACTTGGAAATCGATTGTTGCAGTCCGGCTTTAGACAACCGCAGCAGCCCCTGAATCTGCAAAGCTGAGTACCATTGCTCAGTCTCCTCTAGCTCCTCTGGTTCGACAAAATTATCGATTGCTTCGGACTCTACATCAATCACGGCAAGGCTTTGGGCTTGTTCGTCTGGTTTCATAATTTATCAGGAAAAATCGGTACTATATCGATAAAATCGATTTCTATCGATATACGTGTTAATTTAGCAATTAACAATGAACTTGTCAATAGATAATGCACCTGAATGACAAAAGGAGCTTGAAAAGGGAGAATAATGAACATCACCCTTTTCTATCGCTTTCAGTGCCAACACCAAAACCGAGAACGACTATATATTTAGACCCAGAGCTTTATCAGGCTTTGGAACGTCGGGCTAAGGAGGAAAGGAGGAGTATATCTAATTTGTGCAATATCTTGATTGAGGATGCGATGCAAATATGGCTAGAAACCAACCCCCCTCCTGAACCCAAAGACTCACCCGCAGCCAAACCAACCACAGCAAGCAAAACCAAAAGGAGTAAAACTAGCAAAACTTAAAAATGTGGTGACACTATTACTAGAACCCAGAGGAAAATCAACCGATGCGAACCAAACAATGTATCAACGTATCTATCGACCCGGTTCTTATCCAAGCCCTAGATGAGAATCGCGGCCCCACGCAGAAACTCACGCGCTCCAGCCTGGTTGAGCGCGCCGTGCGGTTGTTTCTGGCAATTGAATTTGATGATGAAGCGTCGCAGCAAAAAAGCGCCTAATCAAAGGGATTACGCGCTTTTTGCAATTTCTATATTCACCCTAACTCCCCCAAATCTTTCCACGGATTAAAGAGCTAGGACATCGCTTTCACACTCTAACAAAGAGTGAAAGCTACACTCATTGTGCCATACTCTAACGAAAATACAATTCAATCTGTAGACAATTTAATTGAATCTGCATCCCCCCACCAAAAGGATGCGCCAAACACACAACCTGACTCAATTGTAGCAGTATCCCCCCCTCAAGAGCCAGGAAATTTGGAGCTAGGGGGGACTCTATGCAGCATCGGCGAAAAATTCCTCACCCCCGAACATGAAGCCCACATCGCAGGCAGAGGCTTACTCAATCCTTGGGCCCGCGAATGCAGCTTCAGTGCCAGCATCGCCCAAGCTTCGCTCTATGGGATTTCGACAAAATCGGCGGGCATCCTGTTCATAGGGCAAAATGGGCAAGTACAATTCCGGCCTGATGTCCGAGAACCGAAGCGAGGCAAAAAGGAGCCGCCAAAATATCTAACGTCAGTCGGAGAATTCGATGCTTTTGTCCCCCCATCCCCCGACAACCCGCTCTACTGGGAGATTGAAGCCCTAAAGCGAGAAGCTTTTTATATCAATGATGTGCCTTATATTCTCCTTACTGAGGGAGTATTTAAAGCCCTTGCCGGGTGCTCAAATGGCATCCCCACAATTTCCTTGCTGGGAGTAGAGCAAGGCCTGACAGGCAAAGCCCGCGACCCCGAAAATCAGCGATTTCTAGTACCCGCGCTGAGAAAGCTCGCAGAGGCTGGCTTTGGCTTTATCATTGGCTTTGATGCCGATGCGGCCACAAATCCAAATGTGCGGGCGGCCGAGAAGAAATTGGCTAAGCAATTGGCTAAATTCAATGTGCCAGTGAGAAGTATCACGGGAGCCTGGGCCGCTGCCTCAGTGATTGAGTCCGGCGAGGTGAAAAATACTAAAGGCATGGATGATTTTATTCAGCACAAAGGGATTGAGGAATTCCGAGCAATCCTCACCAAAGCAAAGCTATTTGGTGAGAAAGAGAGTGATACCGAAGGGGAAAAGAAAGAAAAAGCAGTAACATCAGAAATCATCGGAGACCAACTCGCTGAGGACTTGCGCGACCAACTTCTGTATTCAAGTTCTCATAAATCTTGGATGAAATATAGTCTCGAATTCCCAGGAGTTTGGACACAAGTGGCAGAGGATTATGTTCGGCACATAGTTCATAATTTGTGTCGAGCGCGGGGAGTAATGCCGAATAACAACTTCATCAAAAATGTTTTGGGCTGGCTCCAGCGCACATTGTTTGAATTTAAATGGTTAGAGCGACCATCAAACGAGCTTCTACCTTTTGAGGATGGCATACTAAACCTTCTAACTAATGAATGGCACGAACACGCCCCAGGATTCAGATTGACTTGGGTGTTACCACGCAAGTATCAAGGTAGCGCCGTTCATGCTGGATGGAAAAGAATTGAAATCTGGCTAGACCAAGCAACTAGGGGCAACAAGCGTATGAAAGATGAGTTGCTTGCCTTCTGTGCCGCTACCTTACGAGGAATGTCTGGGCTCCAAAAATTCTTAATAGGAACTGGATACGGAGGTACGGGGAAAGGGACTTATACTCAATTGGTAACACTGCTCGTAGGCGAACATAATGTTTGGGTTGGCAAACTTGAAGACCTCACCAAACAAGACAAAATAGCTGAATTACAAACCAAACGGTTAGCTATTTTTGACGACCAAGAAAAATATACAGGCAATCTGTCAAATTTTAGGTCAATGACTGGCGGTGCGTTGATTAACGGTCGCAATCTTTACGAGCGTTCGGTTACTTTTCGATTCCCTGGGTTGGCGCTGATAACCGCTAACCAACCCTGCTTTCCGGCAAGTGCGCTTTCTTGGCTAAAGCGGCGGATTATTCAACACGAATTTGCATATACTCCCACTAAGCGCAATCGTAACTTAGTACGCGAATTCGAGCCAGAAATAAGCGCATTTACCAAGTATTTGCTCTCAATCCCAGTATCAGAAATCGAGCGGATTCTAGACCCTGAAGACCAATCTATAAACGGCACATTCTGGGAGGATAGGGTACGCGCCGACCCGATGGCAGCATGGCTCAACGAGTTAGTGATACATGATGCTGATGCCAAAACTGCCGTCGGCTCCGACAAAAATGAATGGAAAGATGCAACTTACGTACCAGCTCAATCTACTTTATTTGGCTCCTACAACCATTACTGTACTGGCGGCGGGTACAGCGCCAAAGGTAAAAATAATTTCTCAGCAGATTTAGTCGAACTCTGCCGCGAAGTGCTCGGCTGGAAAGATGTAAGCAAAGAGCGGGCGGCGGTTGGGGTAGTAATCAAAGGGTTGAGGTTGCGGACGGATACCGACAAAGGCATCGCGACCGTAGAGGAGTTGATTGAACAGAAAAATGTAGACCTAGGTCTACACTGTGTAGACCTAAATGTAGACCTAGAACCCTTACCGCATAAGGATTATGTAGACCATGTAGACCTAACTTCAAGAATTGCAGGAAAAAATGAAAATATTTCTGCTGACTCAAATCTCATTCTTGGCGCTGGCACGGATTCAGCATCACTTGACCAAGTAACCATTACTGCTGATGCTATAGAAACTTTACCCCCCCCCAAGGTCTACACGGTCTACACGAGCCATACAGAGCAAGATATTCAGCCGTCACAAGGTCTACATTCAGGTCTACATTCAGGTCTACATTCAGGTCAGCACAATCCAGAGCCAGAAACAGCACCAACACCGCCAACAGCACAGCCAGCACAGCCGATCGCGCCCTCAGATTTAAAACCTAAATCAGAGCAAGCGATATCCGATGCTGATGCCGAGACTATTAGAAAGTTGTCAGCACAACAGCCGACATCAACGTTGTCAACGGGGTCGTCACAGTCAAAATTATTGTTGCTGCAAGATTATGCCCGACGCATTGGGGAGGCGCTTGGATACCAGTCTCCGGCTACTGCTAAGGCGATCGCTGAGTATATCCAAGAGTCGATCGTCAATCAGGACATTACCGAATCTGAGTTAGCCGAAGTCGCTGGGATTGAAAACTGGCAAGCGTTTACCGCGCTTCGGAATTTGACCGAAAACGAAAAAAACTTGGTTGAAATTGTCCAGCAGGCGATCGATCGCAACGACGCAGAGACGGCGAAATCCGTCTTGAGTTCGCTGAAAGAGGTCTGCAACTCCGGTGCCGCCGATCGTCAGAAAGTTTGGAACTCTGGGTTAACCGAATCTGAACGGGAGGCGTTTAGTGCGCTGATTCAGTAGGTGCGGTTGCGGGCGATCGATCGGCTACCAGTCACCGGCCGCGGCCACGGCAGAATTTACCCGGTTCTTGCGGATTGCCGAATGAACCAGGTGATCGGCTTCTCTAGAAGTCGCCACCTAAAAAATTAGCTAATTGTTGCGTCAGCTAAAGTCAGGCATTTGCAGTATAAAGTCAGGCGTTTGCAGTATAAAGTCAGGCAAGTGCAGTATAAAGTCAGGCGTTTGCAGGGGGTGCACTTTACCTGCATTTACCTGAAAATACCCTGCAAATGCCTGACTTTTTCGGTCAAATTACTGCTTTTTTGTGCTGTTCGTGCCATAATCTGTTGAGACTGGTTATGGCTGTTCTTTGTTAGTAGCAAGCAATGGTTTTGTCCGTACAAACCTGACTTTTACGTGCAGAAACAAAAACAATGCACCCTTATGAATGGGGAATCCTAAGTGCAAGGCGATCGCGTCGATGCTCGCTGTCGGACGAACGATAATCACAGCGAGCATCGACTTGATAGCATCAATGGGGAGCCAGTGGTAGCGAGTTGCAGGCTGATTCGGATATTCGAGTAAGGGCAGCGGAGTCGAGTCGCGAGTTGCAGTTTTTCAAGTCAAAATAATTCAAATCACCACAAAGGTTTGGCTTTGAATCGATCGCCGTGCAGCTATCGCCACAACTACCTAAAAACTAGGGCTGGGGTGTCAAGGGGCTTAATTTTACCCGATCTTCAACTGTGCCAATCAATACCACTGATGCGATGTTAGCCAAGTGTGTCACAAGACTTAATTTTTACCCGCTCTTCAACTGTGCCGATTGCTCAAACTATTGTGGCGACTTTTCTGGCAACACTGGCATCAATTGCCCCGTCACACCTGGGTAGCATGGGTGGCGAGCACTTCCCTGAGTTCTCAAGTTAACCAATCATGCTGGTTCAACGTTATGTAATGCCGCGTGAAAACTCATATCGCTAGGGCCTTAAGCTTAGAAGGGCTCCGGCGAGCGCACTCTCTCTGAAATCAAGTACAACCGTGCGGTAGCACTGCCTTCAATAAAGCCAAACAAACTGAACTGCAACTCAAAAAGAGAAAAACGCTACCGCCATTGTTCCGATACATTAATATGCAATAGCTGAATGGCTAATAACGAGGCCGCTATTTTTTAGGCAGTCTTAACAGCTTTTCAATTAGTTCTGCTTGCTCAATTGTGAAAGTACAGCTTGCTATAAATGCCACCACTTTTGAGCCTCTGCTACAATTGCTTAAATTTGGGGAGTGTAGAGTTTGCTGTTAAAATGTTAAATTGGTATTAAGCGTACCGGGACAGGAAAAAACCTCAAAATTAACTTTTTTGGACTGGCTTTTCATGATTTTTTTTGCATAAATTTGAGTTCCTGTGAGTTTTCATGAGTAAAACTATGCAAGCTCAGCTTGAACTATTAGCTGAAGTCGAAGCAGTATTTGCAGCAAAAAACTCACAAAAACTCACAAAAACTCAAATTTATGCAAGCTCGGAAACTAAGGAAAAAGCAGAGATGAGCGATAGCAAGCAATGTTTTTGTGATCGCAAATCTGACTTTTACGTGTAGAAATAAAAATAATGCACCCTCATGAATGCGGAAGCCTAACCGTAAGGTCGGGTTTAATACTTTTTTAAGCTTTAATGACAACTGTAACTATTTGTACTACGATTCAAGCTGAATATTATACAGCTATAAAAAATTAGCTTTTGCTTGCTGAAGTCCAGGCTACCGCCATTACACCCAAAAAGGATTATCCTATTGACTGCTGTCGTGAGCAATCCCCGATCGCTATCGGAAACTAGCACAAAAAGCAGGAATGAGTCGTAGCAATAGCAATGTTCAGAGATATATTTATACTGCTAAAGAAATTAACCGCCGAATTTCTGAAACTTATGGTGCGATCGCTCCTACAACCGCAATTCAGGCACAAGCGATCGCTGTACTCCCGAAATAACTCACGCCCTTCAACGAGCGCCGAACATTAAATTAAAGTCGCCACATCTCAATTATTCGCTATTCGCGAATGTAGAATAAAGAAAAGAAAGCGATGCCAGAGGCTGGCTGAGCCTACGAATAAAGTTATGCTCAAACCGCAAGATATCCTTGCCATACTCAAAGTCCACAGTTGGGAAAAAACAACCTGGACTTACAGCACCCTCGCTCAAAGCTTAGGCATGAGTGCCTCAGAAGTTCATAGTGCCCTCGCTCGATGTGCAGCAGCAGGCCTCTATGATGGCGAAAATCGTAGGATTTTGACCCAAGCGCTACTAGAATTCGTAGTTCACGGGCTGCGCTACGTATTCTACGCCCAACCCGGCCCCTTAAGTCGGGGACTGCCAACGGCGCATTCTGCTGAACCGTTGAAAAGTAAGCTGATTGCCTCACCGTCTGAGGTTTATGTCTGGCCTGACCCTCAAGGTGTCGTGAGAGGGCAGGCGATCGCACCTTTGTACCGTTCAGTCCCCCAAGCTGCCAGTAACGATCCAAAACTTTATGCCTTGCTCAGCTTGATTGACGCTATTCGAGTTGGTCGGGTGCGGGAGCAACGTTTGGCAGTCGGCGAACTTGAAAAAAGGATCGTCGCTGCTCTATGAACCCGCAGATACTCATGCTGGAAATAGTTGCCAGGGTCCTCTCGACCGTACGCACTACCATCGTCTTCACAGGAGGAGCAACAATATCGCTTTACCTCGATGAAGCTGCGGCCCCCGACATTCGACCCACCGATGATGTTGATTGCGTGGTCTCCATTGCATCCAGGGCTGAATACTACCAACTCTCAGAATTGCTGAAAACTATCGGGCTTCAAGAGAGTACAGAATCAGGCGCACCCCTATGTCGCTGGCAGTACGAGGGCATTTCAATTGATGTGATGCCGTGCGATGAGTCGGTGCTGGGGTTTTCCAACCGCTGGTACAGGCCAGGTATTGCTAATTCTATAGGACTTACGCATTGACAAAAAATATCATCTATGTATTCTAGACGATACCATCACTGAATCGGTTTGCCAAAATATGCTCACGTATAACTGAAGTGAATAAATTCCTTTGGACTTCATACCAGTTACTAATTATTTTTTCAGACCGCATAAACTCCAATTTTACAAATGCTTGAAGTGAACAAAATATATGAGTCTTGATTGCCGAGGTGTCTCTCACCATGAAACGACAAATTCCACATACCTGTTTGATGGCTCTATGAAAGGTTTCAATTTCCCAATGAGTATCATGAATTGTGAGGAATTCATCTCTTGTAATCTCAGCCATTTTTTCTGAGTCTGGCAAATAGAAAATATAGTGTCTAGACGCCTCTTTTTTGAAGCTTTTTCTAAACAACTTTATAAATCCAAATTCTTTTAAATGAGTTATCAATCCTGACTCGGGAATTTCCAGAGTGCTTACCTGGCAATAATTACGTGGCTCATTTGATACTGTCCTGTTTTTTTCAATTCCGAAGAGAAAACCCAATTTCTGGTTTTTTAGAAATTTTAAATTTTCCACTCCTGAATACCAACTATCTCCTGTTACTATTCTTGGTTTGACTCCCCAGCTTATTATTTCGCTCACCATTTCTCTAAAGTAATCGTTTTTGGTCTTTCCCTCCTTTTTGTCATATATTCTGTAATTTGTTGGGACTGAATTACCATTGATGTCGCTGTAATATAGGGTGATTAAATTTAAGCCAATAATAGTTTTGTGGGCTTTTCCCGACCAAAAATAACTAATTAATTCGGCTTTTTTGGGATCGCTGTAAATCTTTTCTATGACTGTATCGTCTACACTCAGTATCCCTCCTTCTAGATTTATTATTTTCTGTATTGTGTTGAATAAATCTTTGGGTTCGTATCTCTCTCTCAACAAAAATCGATTGATACTGTCATGTGAAACATTTCCTAATATCTCTGATAACCTACTACACCCTCCCAACTTTGGCTCTGACATCAAAAATAAGGTGTAAGTGTCTATATTACATTGTGCTGTCGAGGGTTTAGTTATTTTTCTCATTGTCCGATACCTAAAAAGTTAGACGACCCATATTTATCACTGCATTGTTTGGTTATTTTGTCAATGCGTGAGTCCTATTCTATTCACTACCAACTTCCAAGTGGTAGGCAAATCCTAATTTTTTCAACGCCTTACCTTCTAGCTTCCAAAATAGAAGCTTTCATTGGTAGGGGTGGGGGTAACTTTTATTTTAGTTCTGATATTGAAGACATCGTGGCATTGCTTGACGGGCGTTTTAGTTTGTTCGAGGAAGTGCAGCAAGCTGACGAAGAAGTGAAAGCATTTTTATCAGAATGGTTTCGAGCCGAGCTTGCAAATCTGTGCGAAATCGCGCCTGCTTTCCTCTCGTCCGCTGCTAAAAATTCAGGTCGCACTCGCTTGCTCTTGCAAAGAATTGAAAGGCTGGCGATGGTAGTTTAGTAGTTGACTGCTAGCAATAGACGGCAGCGGACACTTGATCGAGGTAAGCCTTACACTCGCAAACAGCCTCAACGGAACGCAAAAACCAGACAGGCCAGCCTCAACTTTATTACTTGCATAACGGCTGCTATGCTACAAAATCGCTTCATAAATTTTAGCTGCCTGCCACTTTTCTCACACTTGCTCAACTTGATTTTTAATTCAATTCCGATGCCGGAACTTGACTATTAAATCAATTTGGATTTTGTTAAAAACGCTAAAAAATCACTAATTGTTGTGGAGCGCTAAAGTCAGGCAAGTGCAGTATAAAGTCAGGGGTTTGCAGTATAAAATCAGGGAGATTACAGGTATTTGCAGGGGCTGCACTTTACCTGTATTTACCGGAAAATATCCTGCAAATGCCTGACTTTTTCGGTCAAATTGCTGCTTTTTTGTGCAGGGACTGCCTTTGCTTGTTGAGGCTGCTTTTGGCTGTTCTCTATCGGTAGCAAGCAATGTTTTTGTGATCACAAACCCTGACTAATTCGTGCTGACAAAAAATAATGCACCCTTATGAATGGGGCATCATAGGTGTTAAGTAGCTTGATTTTTACCCGCTCTTCGACTGTGCCGACTGCTCACATTGCTCCTGTTGTTGTGACAACTTCGTAGCAGCACTGGCGTCAATTCCTCCCGTCACATCTGGGTAGCGAGCGATCGGCTTGAGGGACAGCTCGATCGCCCACGACGGAGCTCATAGAATCAAACAGGCGATCGGCTACCCATCTCGTGCCGCAGCTTCAGCTATTGGGGTGAAGTGAGCAGTCGTACATAAACTTACGAATCGGCTGAAAGTTTTACTGGATAAGCATTCTAGGAATCACTCTTTTTGTCTTTCAAAAACTTGAAGAGTTAAAAATTAAACTGTACCAATTAGAGCATAGATTTTTTGGTACAGCTTTTTTGTACGGCACAGTAAGGATTTGAGGCTTTTAAATTTCAGACAGATCAATT
>NZ_JAUBOZ010000128.1:0-14207 GCF_036700475.1 Microcoleus sp. T2B6
GTTTACAACTCTAAATGCCTACTTTTCTTTGAATTCAGTTTTATTCTCTCGATCCTTTCCTTCAGGGGACTACCAAACCGCACACAGGGAATGAACCGTCGTTAGTCCAATCAAGGGTGTAGACACTGTAGACACCCTCCATGTCTACAGTGTCTAGCGCTGTGTCTAGTGGTTCCGTCAAGGTATACAAACAGTCGGACTGCTTGCGACTGTTTGCGACTGTTTCACCTGTGTCAAGCGGTTCAGGTGTTGTGTCTAAAGTGTCTAGCAATGTGTCTAGTACAGTATCTAGTAGAGTGTCTACATTCACTGTGTCAAATGATTCACCGGCAACGAGGTACAGTTCCAGCAGTGCTTCCCATGTAGCAGTTTTGCTGAGTTTCCCAAACTGTCTGGCGTCTTCGTTGGTGAAACCACGGTCAAAGGCGATCGCCTTTAATTGGTCAATGCGACGGTAGCTGACGGTAGGTTTAGTCATGGCAAAACCCCGTCAACTCAATCATTAAGAGTTGCGATCGTCCGTTAGGACAATCGGCTGAAAGTGGCATAATTTATAGGCTCCAAACGTTGTAAGAGAACGGTTTGGGGAAGTCGTGGTTTGGCTAGCATTTCCAGTGCTCGTCAACCGCGCATCAATCTTCCTTAGTTACTCACGATTGCAGACTTCCACTTCCTTGTCAACACAGGAAGTGTAAAGTTTTGTTTCAAATTATTCGGCAAGCAACTCCATCACTTCGTCGGGCGTAATGCCATAAATAGCGGCTAGCAGTTTGACATTTTTCACATCACTTCCTAGCTGTTTAAGCACTCCAATTGCACTACCCAATGGAATAGCTTCTGTTGTGGACTGAGTTAGTAAATCAATCGTTGTCTGAGTATTGGCTCGTTTTTTATAAGTACCTTCATTCATCTGTGTTGAATGCCCCAAACTCTTAGCTCTTGTCTCCTGAGACATCCCCGCCATTTGACCGTTGAGATTCGCTAAGTGACGTAAAGCGTGGGTTTGGGTAAAGCCTTTGTCCCATCTTCTTAAGATAGTTTGTGCGCGGTCACTGTATAGCCCACTAATCGTCTTTGGATTGTTTGACGATGTTCTAACATCAGGCAAGTTGCCTGATTTGATTTCTAAACATTCCATCAAGTCAGGATGAGTAGGAGGGAGCATGGGTATACACAACCTGTAGCCCGTCTTGGTTGTAGTATCTAGTAAAGTCTTATCGCCTACTACGGCAATCATTTGTTTGTTTACCGGTTCATTCAAGGCAGGAATAATAACACCATCTTTCGTCTTAAATGGCTTGTCAATATTCTGAATCGCAAAAACTTCATGAACTCGAAAGCCATACACCAACTGCATTGAGAATACCCACATCCACCGCCTACGTGATTCCAAATGGTATCGTTTGTTGTTGGGAACATCTAAAACCACTTCGCGAAGTTTTAAAAACTCATCAACCGATAAAGTTTGAAGGTCTTCACGAAATTCTGTTTGTCTACCGTCAATCTCTTTGAGCCTGCCCAATAAGTCGGCACTGTCAATAGTCTCAGCAAGCTTTTTCATGGCACACAAGCAATTTTTAAAGCACTTGGTTCCTTGTTTTTTACCGTTAACTGCGGACAGAACATCTGTTAGGTTTACGACCCTATCTTGTGGCAACAGCTTATAGTAGTCACCGTAAACGGCACTCCAAGTACGTTGCTGACTAATACTACTCCTGTCACGTTGTTGACGGCGTTTAGTGCGTCCATCCCAGTATTCTTTCTCTACTTTTGTTATCGCCTGACCAAACGTTATCAAATCATTTTTGATGACGTTTTTATCCAAAATAACATCATCATACCAGGCTAAAAACCGACTCTCGCTAGAGAAGGACTGTAAACCGCTAGCAACTAGATGAGCTTTCCTCAGAGCATCAGTGATACCTTGCATGGTCAGGTAGCACCCACAAGTCTTGTTGACCCGCTTGTCACCTAACTTGAATTGCAACGTTATGTAACCACCGCTCGCTTTCCTGTCTCTTTTTAGCCCTACGCCCTTGGGGCATTCTTTCTGTGCTTGTTGGAAGTAGTCTAGAATCCGCTCGTAGCCAATAAGGTAGTCTGCGGTGGTACTTGCAGTGACAGGATTAGATTTTTCGCTCATCTCTCGCTCCCTACTCTGATAGTGCTGAGTTCGACTGATGTACTCAGCCTACAGCAAGTCGCTCAGTGTTCGCTCAAATCAAAAACAGGACTTTCAGAGTGGGTGCAAAAAATGGCTAGAACGACGGAAATTCGTAATTCAAGAGCGAGGCTTTGATTCAAGTCCTGCCGTACCCGTAGATAAAACCTAATAGCATCAACGCTTTGAGCCGTTCTTTACCGAAAAGTAGAGAGCGGCTTAAACCTTATTTGTTTCGCATTTTGTTTCGCACAACAAATGCGAAACACTGCCTATCTGGGTCAGGTGGTATCCCGGCATCCTGTCGGTAGACACTGCTACCCTTCTGAGTATAGGTTTGCCACAGCCGATGTGGTATCATAAAAAGTCTATTGTGTCAATAGCCTAGCTCCTGCGATGTTCAAACAGCAACAGCAGGTTGTGGGCCGAGTAGCCCTCAGAGGTTATCCTTAGTAATTAGGCTAGTTTCCGACAGGTTTGGATATGTTCCCAACAACTCTATTTCATGTTCCCCAAAATTTAATGCTATTACTCGACCGCAGCGCGATCGACCAATTAAAGCCCCTATTGGCGCAAGCAACCGGAATGCCTATAGTTGCATCGGAAAATACGGCAACAATTGCGCTCGTATTGGTTGCTCTGGGAATTCTGGGTTGGGGATTTTATCGCGCCAGACCTTTTGGCAAACTGGGAATTTTGGCTTGGTTGCAGTCTGTTGCGCTGATGAGTCCCTGGCTGCTGTTCTTTGGTTTGTTCGCCGCCGGAATTTACCTCAATCTAGTGGCGGTATTGTTGCTGCTAGTGGCATCCACGGGATTGTACATTTATCTGGGCCGGCAATTGCGTAAGGCTGCATCTGATACAGTGCTGCCGCGGCCGGATGCTGCTGAGGTAAAGTCCCAAAGCGATGCTTTCTCGGCCCCTGATTCGCAGGGAACACCAGGCCCAGAAACCATTAAGATCGTCACCTCGTCGCCTGCGAATAATGAATTACAAATTATTCCCGTTCCAGTGGAAGACCTCAAGGCAATTAAAGGCATCTTTGGAATTGATACTTTCTTTGCCACAGAAACGATTCCCTATCAAGATGGGGTAATCTTGAAAGGCAATCTCCGGGGAGACCCAGAACAAGTACACTCACGTTTGACGGCAAGTTTGGAAGAAAGATTAAACGATCGCTACCGCCTATTTTTAGTAGAAAATCAGGACGAGAAGCCCGTAGTTATTATCTTGCCCAGCACCAACGACCCGCAGCCAACAACGGTGTCTCAAAAAATCCTAGCAGTCGTGCTGCTGCTGGCAACAATTGCTACTAGCTTAGAGACAGGCGGTTTGCTGCTAAGTTTCGATTTCTTTAACTCGCCGGCTAGATATCTAGAAGTTTTGCCAATGGCAGCGGGAATTTGGGCGGTTTTAGGCTCTGGGGAAATTGCTCGCCGAGTGCTGGCAAATCGGTACAAGGTTGGCTTGAGTTGGCCGTTTTTTATACCAACTTTGCAGATAGGTTGTTTTGGCGCGATCGACCGTTTTGAGTCGCTGCTGCCCAACCGTAAAGTTTTGTTTGACATCGCTTTTGCCGGGTCAGCGGCTGGGGGAATAGTTTCTGTGCTAATGCTGGTAACGGGTTTGCTGCTGTCTCACCCCGGCAGTTTGTTTCAAATTCCCGCAGAATTTTTCAAGGGCTCGGTTTTGGTGGGAACTTTGGCAAAAGTGGTTTTGGGTTCGGCGTTGCAGCAGCAGATTGTTGACGTTCACCCGCTGGTAGTTATCGGTTGGTTGGGCTTGGTAATAACGGCGATTAATTTGATGCCGGCGGGACAGTTGGATGGGGGTAGAATCGTGCAAGCCATCTACGGTCGGAAAATAGCCAGTCGCACTACTTTGGCGACTTTTGTGGTGCTGGCGATCGTTTCTTTAGTTAATCCTTTGGCTCTGTATTGGGCGATCGTGATTCTGATTTTACAGCGGAATCTGGAGAGGCCGAGCCTCAACGAGCTGACTGAGCCTGACGACGCTCGCGCGGCTTTGGGTTTGCTAGCTTTGTTCTTGATGATTGCTGCCCTGTTGCCTTTGACTCCGGCTTTGGCTGGCCGTCTGGGAATCGGGAACTAGCAGTAGTCGGGCATCTTTGGTAATAGGCTCTTGGGTTGCGGTAAATTAGTGGAATCTAGGAATTGAGCGATCGAAGTGGGAACTGAAGGGCGATCGGGTTCCTAACTACTAATTTCCAATTAAGATCCCCGCCCTGGGCAATTTATCTATTACCAAAAGTTGATTTTTTTATAACCCAAAATTTGTTTAAACTTGATCGATTAAGTTTAAATAACTTATCTGAGCCTATAGGATAAAGTCATGGCTAATCAACTTCCTCCTGTATTGGTAACTTTTGATGCAGATGTTTTAATGACGGGCCGAACCCAAGTGTGGCAAGAATATTCCAAGGTGGGAACTTGCTATATCCCGGAAGTAGTGTACGACGAAATAGATCGTCTGACAGGGCAAGCGGTGGAAAAAGCTCAAGAGCAAGTAGCTAGAGAGTTTATGCGATTTTTTGCCGACAGTGGCTGGATTGCAACTGACGCTCAGGAAACACACCGAGCTCTGGAACCTTCGATCAAAAATCAAAGCAAGCCAGCAATGCTCGTGGTGGCGACGGCTCAGTGCGTTTACGGTTTGGCTCAGGAACACCCGGAGGCATTGGTGATTTTTGTGTCCAATAGCCAGCCTCTGCTGAAGCGGCTGGCTTCTGTAGGCGCTACGAATCTCTGCGGGATTACCGGGGCGATGCTGTTAAATTGGGCGAGGAAAGGGGAACGCCCGCCGGCGGCGACTCAGCAATTGCAAAGTTTGATGCGTAGCCTCGCCGAGCGCAAATCGACTCAGCGCCCTAACAGCAGAATTCAGGATGCTGCTGTTGGCCAAACGGGGGCTTCTGCTAGCAAGTTAACGGGAACCCGCGGCGCTTCTGAGCTAAAGTCGCCCAGCAGTTTTACTAAAACTAATAAAACGGGTTTGACTCAGAAGCGCAGTGCGAGTTCGCGGCCCAAAACGCCGCCCCGCAATCGCGAGGAGTCGAGAGATTACGAGCCGGCTGTATATCGCATGAAACATATTACACCTCCGAAAAAAAGGGACAGCGGTTTTCTGTCTACTGTGTTCAATTTTTTGGGAGCGTTATTTTTCTTGACGGTAGCGGTAGGTATTTTGTGGCGAGTGTTCGATGTTAAGGGTTTTAGAAAGACTTTTGTGCCGGCTCTACCACAGCCTGTGCAACAATTTGTTAAGTCGATCGACCCTAAATAATCTGGTTTTCTGAAAATTTCACCTTCTGATCCCCTGGCATCGGAATAATAAAATCGAGTCAACACTTAACACTCAACCATTCAGTTTTTCGACTCCTCCTTCTACAACCCACAGTCAACAGTCAACAGTCAACAGTCAACAATCATGATGAGTGCAACCGGAATTGATATCATTCAGTATTTAAAGCTGGTGCTGTTCCTTCCACAGGTCGAATAATGACCGGTTTATTAGTAGATCGTTGCTCAAAAAGTGCCTTGAGTGCCAAGTCAAGACTTTCGGCCATGACGATGCGGTTTTCGTAGGCAGCAATAACTCTGATTAAAGTCGGCAAACTATTGCGTTCGGCTTCTAAGTAAAGAGGTTCCACATACAGTAAAGATTGTTCAATGGGAATTACTAATAAGTTTCCTTGAATGGCTTTTGATCCCTGGCGATTCCAGAGAGATATTTGTTCGGAAATAACTGGATCTTGGTTAATTAAAGCTTCTATTTGTTCCGGGCCGTAAACTAATCGCTGTTTGGGGAACAGATACAGCAGCAATTTTCCGTACTCGCTACCATCCGATCGCCCTGCAATCCAAGCAATTAAATTGTTACGACTTACTGGTGTAAATGGCAGCAGCAAAATAAATTCTTCGGCTTTTTCAGTTGGCAGCTTCATAATCAAATAATAGGGTGATACGGGCTGCTGTTCGCTGCCATAAATTTCATTGGGAACTCGCCACAAATCCTCCCGATTGTAAAATACTTGCGGGTCTTCCATATGATAAGTTAGCAAGCGTTCTGATTGAATGCTCAGCAAATCTACAGGATATCTGATATGTTTGCGGAGAGCCGGAGGCATTTTGTCAAGGGGTTTGAATAGTCCGGGAAAGATAGCCATCCAACTGTTAATAATCGGATCGGAGGGATTGGCAACGTAGAAGTCAACAGACCCGTTGTAGGCATCAATCACTACTTTAACGGAGTTGCGGATGTAGTTAAACTCATGATTGCCGGGGTCAGAATACGGATAGCGATCGCTCGCTGTATAGGCATCGATAATCCAGTAAAGATAGTTGGGAGATTTATCAGTGGCCGAGGGTGAAGGTTTAATCTCGTTGCCATTTTCATCTTTTTCTTTTTCTATATCATCATTGCTAAGATTGGCGTTCGCTACTACTAAATACGGGTCAGAATCGTAGCGCAAAAAAGGAGCTATAGCCCGGACTCTTTTATTAATATTTCGACGGTACAGCAATTTAGTTTCTGGCGTAAAATTGCGCGTCAGTGCCATTTGCCAATTTTTGAGATAATTAGCAAACAGCCAGCGCCGCCACATAGAACCGATCGCAATTCCGCCCCTACCGCTGTAAGTATTGTAAACATTGTCTTCGCCGCTGGGATAGTCGAATTCTTTGACTTTTGTGGGCGCCATCGCTTCTGTATCGGTGATTTCGCCGTAGTAAATTCGCGGGTAGCCGATCGGAATACTGGCCCGAATTCGATCGCTGGTTACTTCCAAAGCCGTCTCCCCTTCCTGGGCTGCAACTCCAATATCTTTGACGAAATAATCGGGTAAACCGCCGACACCGACTGTATTTACCGGAGAAAGAGTAAAGCCGTAACCGTGAGTGTAAATCAGGTGTTTGTTCACCCAAGTTTGAGCTTCGGGGGCAACTGCCGTGTAATCTAATTCCCGCGCTGCCAGAAACACTTGTTGGCTTTCAGAATCTCCCTTTTTTGCTTTTTCATTTTTGATTGTGTAGCGCTCTATATCGGCATCAGGAAATGTATAATAGGGTCTAATTTGCTGTAACTGTCGGGTGGTTTGCAGCAGCGGCTGCTTGTCCCACAGCCGGATGTTGCTAATAGTAAGTTTATTTTTTTCTAAGTCGGCATAAGTAAGTTTTCCGGCGGGATCGAAAGTTTTTATTTCTATATTGTTGAGGTCAAAGGCTTCTTGAGTAAAGGCAATACTGCGCTTAATGTAGGGCTTTTCCCTTGCTAATTCGTTAGGTTTAACTAGGAGTTGCTGCACAATTGTTGGCAGCAGCCAAGTTCCCAACAAGCTTAAAGTTAGCCACGCTATAATAATCTTTTTTATGAGTTCATGTTTTATTTTGAATGGGTAAACTTGCCACAGCATCAAAACGGCGATCGCCCCCGCCAAAAAACTCAAAAATCCATACCAGGGCAGCCGTACCGTTACGTCAGCATAATTCGCCCCGTAAGTAACGTCTCCCCGCGAATACAGCAATGCGTAGCGCCCCAGCCAGTAGCGGAATGCAACAGCTAGCATGGAAGCTGCACCCAACCCGTACAAGTGCCGCTGCTGCGATCGAGAAAACCCCCAAAATCTCCCTTGACTCAGACTATTTCCCGATAGCAAATATGTTAAAGCACAAGATACTAAACTGTACAAAAATACAACTGTCAGCCCGAATCCTAGCAAATCTAAGATTGGCAAAATAAATACATAAAAGCTAATATTTTGATGGAAAAGAGGGTCGGTTGTGTTAAAATTAATAGGGTGAAAATATTGCAAAACATTTGTCCAGCGACTGGTGGCAATCAGCCCGATCGCCAAACTGAGAAAAAGGGCGATCGCCCGCAGCCAAAAATCAGGCTTAATTACCACAGCTAACATTGTCCCCAGCAGCAAGCCTAACTGCCACCAGCGAGAAAATAGCTGCACCGCCCCATGCTGGATTGACTCAATTCCCAACTGCACGGGCGGTGCAGGTAAATTGTCAGCTATACCGAAATAGGCGATACTGCTTGCAGCTAACAGCCCGCAGTAAATTGATGTCAAAGCTGCGATCGAACTCAATCCGAATACCGCCAACAGCAGCCAGGAAAAGGTTATTTGGGATTTAGCAACAGGTAATTCGTAATTCTTCCCAGTTTTGTTCGCCTTCAGTGAAGCGAATAGCGCCTCCGCAACCGGCGATTTCATTTCCTCTACGGGATGTTGGAGGCGGCGGGCTAAAGCCAAATTTCCCAGCAAAAAGACAGAAGAAACAGCAATTGCGATCGTCCCCAGCAACCCTTGAGTTTTCAGCTTTAACAGAAAAACCTGAAGATATCCAACTTCCTGAAACCAGAGAATTTCTGCCGAAATGCGGGAGGCAAACTCAACAACCAGCCCTAGCCCCGCAATCAGTAGGATTATTTGATAAATTCGCCTATTAGTCATTAGTTATTAGTCATTAGTTATTGGTGGAATGATAACTGATATCAGGTTCGAGCAATTTACCCTCCCGAATGATGCTTTTGCCGCAAGGGTTGGAGGCATTTTTATTCATGGTAATTTACCGGACATAATATGACTCCTGCTTTCGGGTCAACTGACTAATGACTAATGACCAATGACTAATGACAAACTAGCTGTACTGCTGATTGACATCCACATCCAAATTAAACAGTGTTTGCAAAGTTTGCATCGCTTGCCGCCGCGCCTCAATATCCTGCTGAGCGCGCAACTGTACCATCGGATCGTGCAAAATCTTATTCACAATCCCCCTGGTTAAAGATTCAATCACATCTTGATGTTTCTCCGAAAATTCCGAACCCAGACGCGATAAAGCTTTTTCTAACTCTTGTTCCCGAATCAATTCTATCTTATCCCGCAAACAGCTAATAGTAGGAACAGTTTCCAGACTGCGCCACCAGAGATCAAAAGCCTCTACTTCCTGTTCCAGCAAGCCCTGAGCTTCCATTGCCATTTTGCGGCGGCTTTCGTGGTTTTGAGCTACCACTGCTTTCAAGTCGTCTACATTAAACGATCGCACATTAGCGAGTTCGTTCGCATCTGAGTCAATGTTGCGTGGCACAGAAATATCCACCAACATCAAAGGGCGATTCGGGTCTAAAACCGCTTCCAATTTAGCTTTATTTAACAGCGGATCGGTAGCTGCCGTACTGGTAAAAACCAAATCAGAAGCGGCAATTACCTGCATCATTTCCGAGAGCTGATACAGGTGCAATTGAGCATCTTTAAACTGACCGGCCAACTCCAGCGCGCCCCGCACAGAGCGGTTAACGATCGAAATATTGCTAGCTCCTTTTGAGAGCAAATGCTGTACCAAAAGCCGCGACATTTTGCCAGCACCGATAATCGCAATTTTGCTGCTTGCTAAATGCTGACCCTTCATTTGAGCCAATTCTGCCGCCGCCGAACTAATCGAAACTGCACCGGTACCGATGCTAGTTTCCGTGCGAACTCGCTTCCCTGCTGTGAGAGCTTGCTTGAACAAGCGCTCTAAAATTCTGCCTACACCTTTGTACTGCTGAGCGAGTTTGTGAGTTTGTTTTACCTGAGCCAAAATTTGTCCTTCTCCGAGCACCAAACTGTCGAGGCCAGAAGCCACTCGCATCAAGTGCATCACCGCATCTTCGTGCAGCAAAATAAACAGGTGAGGGCGCAAAGACTGCACATAAACTTTACTGCATTCTGAAAGGAACTGAATAACCTCTCGCACTCCCGGCTCCGATTCGCTGGTAACAATATAAATCTCTAAGCGGTTGCAAGTGCTGAGGATGGCAACCTCTTGAATGTGCGGGTAGCCGCGCAATTGGGCGATCGCGGCTTCAACTTTCTGTTCTGGAATGCTCAGTTTTTCGCGAACTTCTACCGGCGCTGTTTTGTGGCTGAGACCTACGACTGCAATATTCATATCTGTGATTTGTCACTATTTCTTTCTTAGTTGTTAACAGTCACCTGTTATTAGTTCTTAGTTTATCGCTAATTGCTAATCATCGGTGACTGTTAACATTTAACTGTTAATTGTTAACATTTAACTGTTAACCCCTAACTAATCACTAATTCAATTGCAAAGATTTCGGCTGGTCAAACATATGGATTGTATCCACAAACCGAGCAGTTTTCGACTGAGAAGAAATTACCAAACTTTCAGTGCGAGCGCCGCCGCCAAAGAAGCGAACTCCATTCATCAGCGTTCCGGGAGTAATCCCGCAAGCTGCAAACAGAACTGTTTCTCCAGATGCCAGCTCTTCAGCATTGTAAATCTTGTCTGGGTCTGTGATGCCCATGTCTTTCAGGCGGGCGATATTGCTCTCTTTGCTTTCACCGATCAAACCAGTTTTTACAACAGCCGGATCGTAAATTAACTGCCCTTGGAAGTGACCGCCCAAGCAGCGCATTGCTGCTGCGGAAATCACACCTTCCGGTGCTGCACCAATACCCATAAGTGCGTGGATGTTGGAACCAGAAAACGCGCAAGAAATTGCTGCCGAAACGTCGCCGTCGCTGATCAGCCGAACTCTTGCACCCGCTGCCCGAATTTCATTAATTAAATCTTTGTGTCGGGGGCGATCCATGACCACCACCACCAAATCTTCAACACCGCGGCCGAGACAATCAGAGATAATTTTGAGGTTTTGAGTCGGCGTTTTGCGAATATCTACATGATTCTTAGCAGCCGCCGGAGCAGCCAATTTGTTCATGTAGAAATCCGGTGCCGCAAACAAACCACCTTTTTCAGAAATTGCCAAAACTGCCATCGAACCGTTTTGACCGTAAGCCACCAGGTTAGTACCTTCGCAGGGGTCAACAGCGATGTCAATTTCGATCAATTCATCTAGGTTGCAGACATCTTTGGCATCTTCGCGGGTACAAATACCTACTTGTTCCCCGATGTAAAGCATCGGTGCGTCATCGCGCTCGCCTTCGCCGATCACGATGCGGCCGCGCATATGAATTTTGTTCATGCGCTCCCGCATGGCTTCTACAGCCACTCTGTCAGCTTCATCTTTTTCGCCTTTGCCCATCAAGCGAGCGGAGGCGATGGCTGCCTGCTCAACTACTTCGATGATCTCTAAACCGATTACATTGTCCACGAACTAGATCCTCCCAACTGCTGATGCGTGCCTTGTGCTATTTTGCACTCCCAGCCATCAAGTTTATCAGAGGCGGGGATCTGTGCGAGCGCAAGCAGTTGGTTAGTTTGTGTTAACTTTTGCTTCTTTGAGACTGGGGCTGGAAAATCTGAGTCCCACAAGCTCAAAGATCGATCGCCCCAATACTTCACTCTTGCTTGGAGGATCGCACGCTAGCCCCGTCTGAGGGCTAAATCGCGGAGTCCAGAGGCTCATGGGCAGCGAGCGGCTGTTTCAGGCAACTTGTCATCGCGAGTGCCGTTAAAGGTTTTATGATTAGTTTGCGATCGCACGATTTCTCAGAAACCTGGTTGCTAACCCGGAATTTATCGTTACTAAACCCAAAATTTTGGTAGAAACCGGGTTTGTGAGGGTAAGTCCTAATGATGATCGCAAATCAAATGGACAGCCCCAAATCGGGACGCAGTAGACTTTATCAGCGGGAAGGAATAAACAATGATGATGAAAGCCCAAGACATTATGACCACAGATGTTGTTACCATTCGCGGTTCAGCAACGGTAGCTGAAGCGGTGGCGATGATGAACGATTTGTGTTTGCGCGCGTTGATTGTGGAACGTCGCCACGAACAAGATGCCTATGGCATTGTGACAGAAACGGATATTGTCTATAAAGTAGCAGCCTACGGAGTAGACCCGAAAAAAGTCCGCGTCTTCGAGATTATGACCAAACCGTGCATTACGGTCAATCCCGACTTGGGCGTGGAATACGTGGCGAGGTTGTTCGCCAATACCCGCATCCGCCGGGCGCCGGTGATTAAGGACGAGCTAGTGGGCATTATTTCGGTCACGGATATATTGACAAAAAGCGATTTTCTTGAGAAGCCGAAGAGTGTTTTATTTGAGGAACAAATCGAACAGGCGATCGCGGATGCCAGAACTATCTGTGCCGAAAAAGGCGCTACCTCTAGAGAGTGCGCGGTAGCGTGGGATATTGTAGAAGAAATGCAGGCAGAGGCTTCTCACCAGCGATCGATGAAGCTTGAAAAAACGGCTTTTGACGAGTATTGCGAGGAAAATCCCGAGGCTGCTGAAGCGCGGATGTACGATAGCTAATTTAGTTATTAGTCATTAGCCATTAGTTATTAGTTATCAACTCTTATTTAGGGATTGATAACTAATAGCTAACGATCGGAAATAGCTTTTTTTCTTCGATATTCACGAAAAACAAAAAGATTAAGTGTTTGGCCCAGGCATACAAAACACGTTCAGCTTGTTCCCCTCAAGATCCCGAAAATATCCCGCATAAAACCCCGGCAACACGCCTCTTGGTCCTGCGGCTCCTTCATCCTTAGCCCCAAGTTCGATCGCTTTGTTATAAACTAAGTTGACTTTTTCGGGACTGTCAACTTTAAGAGCTATCATTACTCCATTGCCAACAGTTGCTGTGTTACCATCATAGGGTTTTGTAATAGCAAGTGCTGGTAGCTCTGGAGAAAGACCCCATGCGATAAATTGGTCGAATTCTATGAATCGTCGAGCGCCAATTTCAGCAAGCAAAGCATCATAAAACTTGGCTGCACTTTCAATATCGTTGGTACCTAGTGTAACGTATCCGATCATATTTTTTGTCTTCTAACTGATGTTAAGGTTTAAAAAATGTTTGAGCAAATAACAACTGAGTTAAACTGATCTTGAGAAAACCCAAGCTACAACTCAAACATCATTTTACATGATAACTCAAACTATCTCGGTTTTGTCCGCTGCAATGATTTATTGCCGATCGCTAATACATTCGGGACTGTCTCTACTTGGACTGTTGACGATCGCACTTACGGCCTTTGCTTTCATCGCTTCGGAAGCATAGGGCTTTAACAAGGGCAAAACTTCCTGAGCATTTTTAACAGAAGGATCTAGCCACTGTTCCCAATCGCTGTCGGGGAGAATCACAGGCATTCGATCGTGCAGCGGCTGCACTGTTTCGTTAGCAGCGGTAGTAATTATACTGCAAGATACAATGTTTTCTTTTTCTGGAGATTCCCACTTTTCCCACAAACCGGCAAAAGCAAAAGGTTCGCCATCTGCCTTTTGAAAATAGTAAGGCTGTTTGTTCTTTCCCTGCTGTTGCCATTCGTAGAAACCGTCAGCGACTATCAAACATCGCCTGTGCTTGATGGCGCTGCGAAAAGCAGGTTTTTCGGCTACAGTTTCCGATCGCGCGTTAATCATCTTGCTGCCCATTTTCATATCTTTTGCCCAACTGGGAATTAAACCCCAGCGCATAAATTGGAACTGTCGCTGCATTTTTTCTGGTTCAACTGTTACTGTGGCAACTGATTGAGTTGGGGCGATATTGTATCGCGGTTTGATGTCGGGAACTTGCGACAGTTTGAAGAATTCGGCGATGATTTGACCTGAAGTAGTTAAAGTGTATCGTCCACACATAATTTTATAGTTGGTATTAACGCGGTTTTTTCTTATTCCGGCAGTCCGGCATTCGTCGGGTAATCTGGCAGTCCGGCAGGGGTTTAAACCCCTGCCTCAAAGCTAAAGTCGGTTAAAACCGACTGGAAATATGAGCTCCATATCTATCTATTTTAGTCCTCTTTTAGAGGACTTTAACTATGAGACAGGGGTTAAAAACCCCTGTCGGATTGTCGGACTAAACCGGGCGGGCGAGACGCCCACCCCACAAGAAAATTCATTCTTTGTGGAACAGGCATCTTGCCTGTTCTTGCGAGACACCCCACAAGAAAATTCATTCTTTGTGAAACAGGCATCTTGCCTGTTCTTGCGGGATACCCCACAAGAAAATTCATTCTTTGTGGAACAGGCATCTTGCCTGTTCTTGCGGGATACCCCACAAGAAAATTCATTCTTTGTGGAACAGGCATCTTGCCTGTTC